>NZ_JBEYYT010000016.1:0-56444 GCF_040645715.1 Spirillospora sp. NPDC046719
GCCGCCGCTCCGCGGACCCGCCCCCCGCCGGGCCCCGGCGCCCCACCTCTGCTGGGCGCCGGGGCCTCAAAAGCCCCCGGGCCATCGAGGGGCGCCAGGGGGTGCGGTTCTGTCGGCGGTGCGGGTCACAATGGACGCATGTGCCGCAGCATCAAGACGCTCCGCCCGCCGTTCAGCGAGGACGTGACCGACGAGGACGTCCGGGCGGCCGCGCTCCAGTACGTCCGCAAGATCTCCGGGTTCCGGGCCCCCGCGTCCCACAACGCCGAGGCGTTCGACCGCGCCGTCGAGGAGATCGCCCGCTCCACCGCGGCGCTCCTGGACTCCCTGGAGGTCAGGGGCCGCCGCGCGGGCTAGCCGCCCGTCCCGTGCCGGCCGGGGGCGCCGGTCAGTTGTGGCAGTCCTGGCCGGCGAGGTCCAGCGCGAGGGACGTGACGCGGCCGCCCGACAGCAGCAGGCTGTAGACGGCCTTCGGGTTGCCGGGGACGGGGGCGGACGAGCCGTTCACGCCGCGCGCCAGCTTCGGGTAGGCGCGCTCGACCTGCGCCAGCGTCGACCCGACGCCGATGCCCTGCGGGGTGCGCATGCCCCCGACGGCGAAGATCGACGCGATGCCGAGGCGCGGGGAGTAGTAGACGCCGACCGAGCCCTTCGGCGTGCGGTGCGTCCGCAGGTCGTAGCCGGAGCAGCCGGTCGCGCCCCCGCGCAGCTTCCCGATGAGCAGGCCGCTCCCGCGCAGCTGCCGGGCCGTCATCCCGAGCCGGAGCGTCCCGTAGCCGAGCGGGCCGAGGGCCGCCGGGCGGTTCGGCGCGCCGGGCCTGCGCGGCGCGGGTCGCTGACCGCCACCGCCGCCGAGGTTCGGGGTGCTGGTCGCACCGATCGCGGGCGCCGACACCTCGGCCGTCCCGCCGCCCTTGGCGTCCCCGCCGCCACCGCCGCCCCCGCAGCCGGCCAGCAGCAGCGCCCCCGCCGCCGTCCCCGCCGCCACGATCGCCGAACGCCCCATCCGGACTCCCCCAAGAAACGATCACGTGCCGGCCCATCAGACGGGACCGGCACGCGATCGGTTCAATTTGCCCGGAATGCGGGATATGTAGCTACTCCGCGGCGACCAGCTCGGCGATCTGGACGGCGTTCAGCGCCGCGCCCTTGCGCAGGTTGTCGCCCGAGCAGAACAGCGCCAGCCCGTTCTCCACGGTCTCGTCGCGGCGGATCCGGCCGACGTAGGTCGGGTCCTGCCCGGCGGCCTGCAGCGGCGTCGGCACGTCCGCCAGCACCACGCCCGGCGCGCCGGACAGCAGCTCGCTGGCCCGCTCCGGCCCGATCGGCCGCTCGAACCGCGCGTTGATCTGCAGCGAGTGCCCGGTGAACACCGGCACCCGCACGCAGGTCCCGGACACCTTCAGGTCCGGGATCTCCAGGATCTTGCGGCTCTCGTTGCGGAGCTTCTGCTCCTCGTCGGTCTCGGCGAGCCCGTCGTCCACGATCGAGCCGGCCATCGGCAGCACGTTGAACGCGATCGGCCGCACGTACACCTGCGGGTCGGGGAACTCCACCGCCGAGCCGTCGTGGGTGAGCCGGTCGGCGTTCTCGACGACCTTGCGCGCCTGCTCGTGCAGCTCCGACACGCCCGCGAGGCCGCTGCCCGACACCGCCTGGTACGTCGACACGACCAGCGCGGCCAGCCCCGCCTCGGCGTGCAGCGGCCGCAGCACCGGCATCGCCGCCATCGTCGTGCAGTTCGGGTTGGCGATGATCCCCTTCGGCCGGTCCGTCGCCGCGTGCGGGTTGACCTCGGCCACCACCAGCGGGACGTCCGGGTCCATCCGCCAGGCGGACGAGTTGTCGATCACGACCGCGCCGGCCGCGGCGACCTTCGGCGCCAGCTCCTTCGACGAGCCCTTGCCCGCGGAGAACAGCACGATGTCGAGGCCCGCGTAGTCGGCGGCCGCCGCGTCCTCGACGGTGATCTCGGTGTCGCCCCAGGGCAGCTTCCGCCCGGCCGAACGGGCCGAGGCGAACAGCCGCAGCTCGTCCACCGGGAATCCGCGTTCCGCCAGGATGCGGCGCATCACGCCCCCGACCTGGCCGGTGGCCCCGACGATCCCGATCCTCATGCCGCTCCCTCTGCTCGCGCTCTGGTCGTCCTTGCTCCCGTGACCTGGGCCGACGAGTCTGCCGGGCCACGTCCGGGACGTCCAGTGATTAACCCTTCACACCGACTCTAAGCGGCGCTGAACCGAGATGTACACGCAGGCCACCCGGTCGGGGGTCCCGCCCGGCGGCGCCGCGGGGGTCACCACACGATCATCGACTCCTCGTCGTCGGGCGTGATTCCGGCGGCCTCGGTGCCGGCGGAGGCCGCAGCGGTGGGCGCCGCCGCCTGGTCCGCGGCGCGTCTGCGGATCATCTCCTCGACCGCGTGCTTGCCCGCGAGGATGACGTCCCGGTCCGCCCGCTGCCACCACGGGGTGAGCCACATCTCGACGGGGCGCGCCGTGCCCGCCACCAGGGCGGCGCGCCCGAACGACAGGGTCCGGATCTCCTCGGGGTGCAGCGCAGGGCGCCCCTTGTGCCGGCCCACCAGCTCGGAGAGCTCCGCGAGGTCCCCGGCGCTGCCGCCGCCACCGGCGATGATCCGGAACGTGGAGTTGTCCCACAGCTCCTCGGCCCGCTGCCCCCATTCGGCCCGCGCGTCCGAGATCGACGTCAGGTAGGTGTGGACGGCGATGCCGTAGGCACCCGAATCTCCCACATAGGTGGGCAGCTCGGGCAGCGGGCAGATGTCCGTCACCTGGTTCAGCTCGAAGGTCAGGGGCGGGTCGAGGCGGCCGGTGGCCTGAATCCTCGCCGCACGCCGGGCCAGCGCGAAGAACTCTTCGACGATGTCGGCGACGATCGGCGCGATGCTCCCGGGCTCGTTGTGCCGCTTGGTGATGAAGTACAGGGTGTTGCGGCCCTTGAGGAATTCGTTGAAGTCGAACCGCTCGCCGGGAGGCGGCGAGAGGTCGTCGACGACACGGGGGATCGAGAAGCAGCTCATGACCTGCATCACGCCGGCCCAGAGACGCTCGTCCCGCCTGTTGAAGTCCAGTTGCGCCGCATATCCCGGTGCGCCCCTGCCTTCGCGTTCGGCCTGGCGCAGGATGTCCACCGCTTCGTCGGCGTTGGCCTCGTAGACCCAGCGCACCACGTCGCGGATGGTGAGACCACCGACCGCGCCCGCGTGCATCAGGGAGCGGACGATGGTGGTCACTCCGGCGACCGCCCGGCCCCCCTCCTTCTCCATCCTGAAGCCGACGGCCCAGACGAGCGCGCCGGATCTGATCCCGGCCACGTTCGCGTCCTCGCATCCCTCCAGGTAGTTCCAGCGCACCCGATGCGGCCACCCCGTCCAGTCGTAGGGGTCGAACACGTACACTCGGCCGTACCGCGCCCGCACCATCGCGGTGTTGACGAACGTCTCCCGCCGGCTCGACGTGACGATGCAGGGACCGGGGGCGTCGATGGTGAACGGCGTGACGAAGTGCACATCCTTCCCCTGCCGTGGAGCGGCGACGACGACGAGCGGGTCTTCGACGGACGCGTACAGCTTCCGGCGCGACCTGATGTCCCGTCCGATGCAGAAGCCCACGTCCTCGGGCCGCACCTCGCGCATGGGCCGGTTCTCGAAGGACGGGCGGAGCAGCCGCGCCTTTCTCAGGACGGCCCGCGCGCTCAGCAGCCTGCGGACCTCCCACCCGGACGCGAAGCCGAGCCGCAGCCGCCGGAAGGTCCGGCGGCGGCGCACGTTCAAGAGCAGCCGTACCGCGAAGTAGCCCACCACCGGCACAGAAGCGATGATCACGATCAGCAAGGGGACCGGCACCTTGGGTGACTCCTCACTGCCCCGCCGGCGCGACCTCGACGGTCGCTCAACTGCGGGCGACATCTCCTGGTGCTCCGGATTGTCCGCAGAAGGCCGAGGGACGCCACCACCTGGTTCGGAGAATTCGTCCGCACTGCCGGCGCGATTGCGGGCAGATATCTTCCGATCACAGAGATCTACCCATAGTGGCATGAACTAGCTATAACCTTTACATAACCATACAACACGAACATTAACCATTGTTTGTCGATGAACCGTGCGGATCTGGTACAGACCCGGCGAGAACGCGGCCCGAGAACGAACCGGGGCGACCAGAGGCCCCATGACACCACCGCTCACTTCTGCCTTGCGGACGGGCGGTCACGACGGACAGGTGGCTCCCGAGCCGCATGGCGAACCCGAGGCCTCGACCTCACCGAGCACGCTCTGAAGGAACGACACTCGATGTCAAACTCTCCACCGCACCCTGGCACGAATTCGATTCGGGCCACTACTTCAGCCTCAACCACAGCCGGCCGCGCGAGGACGATATCCGGATCCTCAAGCTCGTTCGCGATTTCTTGTGTCCATTCACGGGTCCTTGGGCGCTCCGCCGGCGCTGATGGGTGCTTGGGGTTTTATGGTCCATAGGTAGCTTTTCGGCGGCGTCAGCTGACGTGACCGGTGTGCGGTGCCGGCGGTCAGGCCGGGCCTGTCCCCGCCTGGCGGCCTACGTGCCCGTCATTCCGGAGGCTGATGACATCACCCGCCCCGGCGGCAAAGATCTATCCAGTACAGCGGCGGCGTGGATATCCGTGTCGGCACGGAAATGCCGGCCCTCAGAGCCCGGTCGGTGGCCGTCGGCAAGGGTGCATCACAGCAGGGAGGTCAGCTGTGCGATGGCCAAGTTCGCGCCGTGTGATGCAGGTCAGCGGCATCGCCTGGATCGTGAGCTGGTTCTGTCTCGGCCTGGAAATCTTCTACTGGCACCATGTCACCAAGACGTTGCACCTGAACCCGCCGAAGGTGCCTGCCGGGTATCCCAAGCCTCAGCCGGGGCAGTTCCTGCTCTCGGTCCTGGCCGGATCGGCGCTCGCGCCTGTGGTGTTCCTCGCCACCGCCATCGCGGCGCAGGCGGGGAAGTCACGCGGGCACACACGGGCGACGCTTGCTGAATAGCCTGCCCCAGTGGGGCGCCTGATTCTCTTGTCCTGGGGCTGCCGGGTGCGGTTCATCCGGGGAAGGGCGTGGCGCGGGACCCCGATCCGGGCGGCCGGAGGACGTGGCCCCGCCGACGCAGTGCCGCCGCTGCGGGACGGGCCCGGAAGGGGCCGAGCCCGCCGAGGCGGGGCGGGCGCAGGTCATCGGCATGCTGCTCGGCGTCCCGCACCGCGCCCCGGCCGGCAGGGCAGGACGAGGAGGGGGAAGACCCGGGAAAGCGGCGCCCGGGGCGCCGCACCTGCTGGTGGTCCGCAGCCCGGAAAGGTTCGCCGGAGTCCTCATCACTGACGGCTACCCGGCCTACCAGGGGCTGCTGTCCCGGCTTCCCGGCATCCAGCAGTGCTGCGCGCACGTGATCCGCCGCTGCCGCGCCGTCACCAGGCTCGGCCCTGGCAGCCTGCAGTCCTGGGCCGGCGACGTCATCGCCGTCCTGCACGAGGCACGCCAGGCCGTGGAGGAAGCCCGCGCCCGCGGCGACACCGCCCTGGGCGGGGAGCTGCTGGAGGGGCTCCGCGAGCGCTACGACAAGGCCGCTGCCTTCGGCGTCACCAACAACCGGCTGCTGAACTGGGCCAAGGACAGCCACCTCGCTACGCCCTCGCCCGCTGGCTGCAGAAATTCAGGGAACAGGTGTGGCTGTTCACCCGCGACTTCGCCGTGGAGTGGACGAACAACGCCTCCGAGCGCGCCGTGAAGGGACCCAAGCGCCACCAGGCCGTCTCCGGCCACTGGCACAGCCTCGCCGCCCTCGCCCGCTGGTGCCGCATCCGCAGCTACCTCACCTCAGCCGCCAGCCACGACCTCAGCGTCCTTGACGCCGTCCGCACCGCCGTCGAAGAGAAACCCTGGCTACCGCCGCTCCCCGCCATCATCCGACGCCACTCATGCAGCACCCGTGAATGGACACGATTTCTTCGCCACCGTCACCTTGCCCGCCGGTGCACGCGGAATCGATGTCGGCACCGGAACCGACCTTTATCCGGCACTCGCGCTGCTGCCGCTGTGCGAAGAGGGACTCACTCTCTGGGAGCAGGGCAATTTCAAGGTCGCCTGTCTGAGGTGATCAGGCCCTGTTGTCCGGATCGGTTGGGGCCACGCAGGGTGACGCCGGAACGAAGATGACCTTCTGTTCGGGATCAGGGGAGTTCTCACGCTTCCAGCCCGCTCACGCGTCGGCGGGCCGCCGCCGGAGCCGCCACGATCCGCCGGGTGCTGATCGCGGTGGACGCCGACGCGCTCGACCGCGTCATCGGCGACCGGCTGCGGGCCTGCGCCGCCTGCGACCAGGGCGGGTGGCAGATCGCGCTGGACGGCAAGGACCTGCACTTGCGACACGAGGTCGCACGCTGTGAGTGGATGACGTTGAGGAGGCCGGGGTGAATCCGGTGACGTGATCTCAGGCCAGTGCTCACGGGCCTGTCCCCACCTCTGCGTGCGTCGCGGGTGACTGCGGGGTGCGAAGCCCGGGGGAGAGCCGGAGGTCTCCTGTTCTTTCCGGGGGATACGGGCGAGGGGAAGCCCGGGCGGGCGAACACGCGTGAACCCTTGGTTGATGCCTCGTCATCTTGAACGCCCGGAAAGGAAGCGGTAGCGGGCCGAGCGGGGGCGTGCCGCTGGAAGGCGGCAGATGCCGGTCGCAGAGCGCAGGGCGACCGGGAGAGCACCATCCTCCCCGGGGTACAGAGGGCGCCCAATCCGGCCGTGTCTCATGCGTGCGGAACGTGGTAGTCCCGTCGAGGTCCGGCATTGGTGCCGGTAGGCCGACCGTAAGGAAGGCTTCAACTCCCCGGCGGGCGTAGGACGGCCCGAGAAGCAAAGGCCGGCTACCGAAAGGTGGCGGGAAGGCGTCGTGTGTCCGGTTCTCCTGCCGGACGGCGTATAACCGGCCGGATACGGGGCGGATGCCCCGGCTCGAAAGAGCGCTGACGCGGGACGGGTGAGCCTGTGGAGATGACCGGTGGTCAAGGCGTTGGAACTGAAGGCAAGTTGGACGCTCTCGCTGCGGCGGGGGCGAACGGACCGGAGGATCCGGCTGAGGACTGGTTCGGGATCGACTGGGACCAGGAGGAAGACCGGGTACGGCGGCTGCGGCAGCGCATCTTCGCGGTGGCGCGGGACGGCGACCATAAACGGTTGCGCAACCCGCAAAAGCCGATGCTGCACTCACGCGCGAACGCTCGGGTGAGCGTGCACAGGGTGGCGCAGAGCAATCAGGGCCGTGCGACGGCCGGGGTCGACGGGCGGACCGCGCTGCTGGCGTCTCAGAGGGCCGAACTGGCCGACTGGGTGCAGCATCGTCGTGCGGGCTGGCGGCCTCGGCCGGTCAAGCGGGTGTTCATCCCCAAGACGAACGGGAAACGGCGTCCACTGGGAATACCGGTGATCCGGGACCGCGCCTGCCAGGCGGTGGCCCTCAACGCGCTGGAGCCCGAGTGGGAGGCGCGAGCGACCCAAGCGGGCCTGGATCGTGGATGCCGACTCGGCGGCCGCGTTCGACCGCATTGACCATCAGCAGCTCTTGGACCAACTCGGCCTGTTCCCCGCCAGGGACCAAGTCACCCAGTGGCTCAGAGCAGGGGTCATGGAGAACGGTCGATTCGCGCCGACGTGGGAGGGAACGCCGCAAGGCGGTGTGCTCTCCCCGTGCCAGTTGAACGTGGCGCTTCAGGGGATGGAACACGCTGCCGGTGCTCGATACAGCACCAAACCATCACACAAGGGATGGAGCGTGCCGGGCACACCAATGGTCATCAGGTACGCCGACGACCTGGTCGTACTCTGCCACAGCAGGCAGGAGGCAGAGCAGGTCAAAGCACAGCTCGCCGCGTGGCTGGAGCCACGAGGGCTGGTCCTCAACGAGGACAAGACACGCATCGTCCGCCTCGATGAGGGCTTCGACTTCCTCGGCTTCAACATCCGCCACTACCCCAGCGGCAAGCTGCTGATCAAACCGGACA
Source organism: Spirillospora sp. NPDC046719 (assembly GCF_040645715.1). Taxonomy (NCBI): domain Bacteria; kingdom Bacillati; phylum Actinomycetota; class Actinomycetes; order Streptosporangiales; family Thermomonosporaceae; genus Spirillospora; species Spirillospora sp. NPDC046719. The sequence continues at coordinate 8,026 of NZ_JBEYYT010000016.1, forward strand.
AGGCAGCAGTGAAACGCTTCCGGACAAGGCTGCGCACCGAGGTGCGGCGACTCTACGGAGCGAACGCGTCGGTGATCGGGAAACTCAACCCGGTCCTGCGCGGCTGGGCGGCCTACTACCGGACAGCGGTGTCCAAGCAGACGTTCGCCTCCATCGACCACACCCTGTGGTGGACGTTGACGAGGTGGCCAAGCATCGGCACAAGGACAAGTCGCCGGCATGAGCCGTGTGCCGTGACAAGTGGCACGCACGGTTCTGAGGGGGCCCCGGCACGGCAACGTGCCGGGGCTTACCCGGCGGCGCGGCCAAGGCGGCAGGCCGCAAGATCCATCTGCTCGCGGCCCTCGATCACGCCACGAGACCGCTCCAATTGCCGGCAGCCGGTTGCCGCGACATTGCAGGCACTTTGCGGGCCACCCCACCGATAACCGAGGCTCGCGGATTACTTGTTGTTTCCGTGCCGGGCTATGACCACCATCATCTTCTGGTACCCGTCTCGAGCTTTGAGCATCGTCTGTTCGACGACAGAGAGGCTGAATGTCAGGCCAGCGTCCCGATACGCCTGAGCAATCTCCTCCACGGAGAGTTCTACAGCGGGATAATGAGTCCCCTCGCCAGCTTGGTATCCTTGTGAACCCACCATGTGAGCGGCGATGATTATCCCGCCCGGCCGGACAGTTGTGGCCAAGTTTCGGGTCGCCAGCCAGAATTCTTGCCGGGAACTGGTTATGGATTCCGTGACAAAATATGAGCTCACGATATCATAGCGACTCTTGGGCAGGGCGAACACAGAGCCGAGCACGGAGTTCCCGAGTTCACATACTCGCTCAAGGCAGCCCAAATATTGGTCACCTGCGGTACCGATCATCAACTCCTCGAACTTATTCCATATCCCCCCACTCCTCTCCTCTGGAGTTTGCGCGATCATGGCCTGCACATACGAGCGATTCGACGAGCTGTACTCGATCAGGTCAATCGCCCCGTCGTCAGCCAGGTAAGGTGCGAGGATCATCGCCGGATACAGATTTGGGCCTGATCCGATATCTGCCACCAGCTTCGCATCCTTGAACGGAATATTCAGCTGGGCCAGATGGTCCGTGACGATATTGATGATCGTGCGATCTTCCGGAAGAATACGAGTTCCATAATTGCGGGTGACGTATTCATCCGAATCGAACTGTTCCCAACTGCTCTCCCGGTCGTGGGATACCAAGAGTCGGCGTGCCTGCTCGGCCAACAATTCACAGATGACGTACACGATAACTTCGGGCGAGAGTCGCTCACTGTCGTAGAACAGATTGTGGTATCGGTCTTGAGTAACGATCTCCATCGCCCGCACTAGTGCGTATGTCTTATCCTGCTGGCTTTGGAAATACCGGTCCAGCATCATGACGTGTTGCATCTCCCGGCTGGCCGGGTGGAAGTGGCTGGCGGCCTCCATAGCGTGACAGGTGGGCCGCCCCTGCCGCTTGACCAGGATGCCTCGACGGCGGAATTCTCGTTTCCGGTTGTGAGAGAGAAGTGCAAGTCTTTCGATGAAACTCTCAGATGGATAGAAGATCACATCGCCATTGGGCAACGTATCGACGTCTCCCGCATGACTCTGCCTCAGCCGCTGCACCAACTCGTCTACCGCAGGCGGCAGCTCGCTTTCCCGGATGAAGATGTAGTTCTTACCCGGACGATCATCCGGTTTGATCGCACCGAAATCTCGGAAGATGTCAGCTATCGCGACCACGTAGCGATCGCGCTCCTCCTGGGTAAGTTCCCGGCCAGGGATATAACTCGTCAGATCGTCAATGAGGGCGACGCATCGGACATTTTCGCAATCCGCGAAGACGTCACGAAAGATTCCAGCGAGTAGTAGTCCGATCTGTTCATCCGCGGGAAGTCGCTCTGTCCGGATCTCCAACCCGTCGGCGGTAAGATGATTAGCGGCGTAAGGTCCAACAGTTTCGATACCGATGACGGATGCCCCACTGGTCGCCGTCCTGAGAATGTCATCCAACCAGGCATAGGAAATGTCGATTCCCAGCTTGGCGAGTTCCTCGTAGTCGCCTTCCCCCAGGGCGCGAAGAACATGCCGGACCACCATCGATTGAAGTTCCAGGCGATTCCTATACTCTGCGGCGTAGGATTTAAGCCGCTCGAGTACACCTTCACAGCGTTCGCGGAGTATATGATCGCTCTTCTCGGAACGTACCCGATTCAGCGGCGAATAATTCACTTGCGGTCGAAAGGTCAGGGAGTGCGCGAGCATCGCCAAGTGCTCTTTAGAGTACTCGCCATAGGTTCCGTTGCGAACCGCGGTTCGGCCGTTAGACAGAAGGGCGTCGGCCTGCATTTCGATATCTGTCTTCACGTGGGTGCCTTTCTCGTTGCATTGTGTTGCTTCCAGCAAATTCACAGCCACGAAACCGGACGTCCCAAACCATATTCTCCTCTGTCTTTGTCGGGACACAGGGGCATCTGGCGCGGGGCACACAACGGCTTTCTGGTCCTGTAGGTTCAGGAACCTACTAGGACTGTCCGGTGCGAGCGTTTGGTGGCAACACCATCTGAGTGGTCAAGGCGTTGGAACCGAAGGGCAAGTTGGACGCTCTCGCTGCGGCGGGGGCGAACGGACCGGAGGATCCGGCTGAGGACTGGTCGCGGCCGCCACCTATGCCGGAATCGTGCTCGGTCGGCGTCAGGTCGCCGCCAAGAGCGGCGAGACCACCTGCTTCACCGACCTGCTGGAACCACTGAACCTGCATGGCGCCGTCGTCACCACCGACGCGCTGCACACCGTCCGCGAGCACGCCACATGGCTGGCCGAGGTCGAGAACGCCGACTACATCGTGATCGTCAAGGGAACCAGAAGTATCTGTACCGCCAGCTCAAGCGTCTGCCCTGGCGCGATGTGCCGCTGGCCGACAAGACCCGAGACCACGCCCATGGCCGCGATGAGATCCGCCGCTTGAAGGTCTGCACCGTCGGCGGCCTGCTGTTCCCGCACGCCGCCCAGGCCGTGCAGGTCAAGCGACGCCGCACCGATGCGGTGACCGGCAAGACCACCATCACCACTGTGTACGCGGTCACCAGCCTGACCGCCGAGCATGCCCGCCCCGCTCTCCTCGCCGCGTACATCCGCGGCCGCCCCGACCACGCCCTTCAGCTACTCGGTCTCACGAGTTGAGAACGCATGAGCCCTGGCCATCACCCAACGACTTTGAAATTGCCCTGCTCTGGAAGTACGCCTCGCCCAACATCGAATGGCTCGAGAAGCAACTGGCGTCGTACTCGACTTCCTGGGACCAATTCTGGCGACTGCTCCGCGAGAGCCCGCGCCATGCCGCGGTGACCGACCCGCGTCAGGCCCTCAGATCGCGCGCCGTCATCCGCCAGGGCAGCATCTTCGACCTGCCGCAGGAGGAATGGGACGTCGGCACGATGTTCTTCGTCGCCGAGTCGATCTCGTCCCAGGTCGCCGGGTTCCGCGCGGCGACCCGTGGCTTCCTGCGGGCGCTCCGGCCGGGATCCCCGTTCGCCGCGGCCTTCATGGAGAACTCCGCCGGCTACGACGTCGGGGGCACGTCCTTCCCGGCCGTGCCGGTGAGCCCGGCGGATCTCCGCGAGGTGATGGCCGGCCTGACCGAGGAAGTCGGCATCGACCGCATCGACATTGGCGGGAAGCCGCTCCGTGAGGGCTACAGCGGCATGCTCCTCGTCCGGGGCACGACGGCAAGGAGGGAAGGGCCTCGATGAAGATCCAGCCTCGGCGGCGCCCGCCGCGGGTCCCGTGCGCGGCTAGCCGCGCCACCGTTGAGCCGGGCCTGTTCACGGTGGCTTACCGCGACGCCACGGGGGCGGCCTGACGTGCTCGTCATTGCGACCTCCGACAAGGGGGGCACCGGGCGATCGGTGACCGGTGGCAACATCGCCTACCGCCGGTCCCTGCGCGGCGGCGACGTCTGCTATCTCGACTTCGACCTCGGATCGCCCACGGCGGGCGCGGTCTTCGGCGTCGAGCGGGCCGCCCGCGGCATCGATTGCGGCGGCCTGCGCTCCTTCCTCCAGGGCAGGATCGCCGAGCCGGACCACATCGACGTCGGCGCGACTCCGACCAGGTGGGCATGGGGGTGCGGCCGCCGGGCGCAGGCCGGCCCCTCCGCCGAGCACCGACGGCTCCCGTCCGCCCCTGCACGAAGTGGGCTGGTTGTGCAATGGCGAGCGCTCGACGACCGCCTCCGCCGACGAGGCGATGCGCAGGCACGCGCGCCCTGGCGGCCGCCGCGTGAGAACACCGCCCGGCAGCACTCGATCTTCGTGGACGTGGAGCTCTGGAGCGAGCCGCCCGGCCGTTCAGCGCCTACCGGACCATGTCCGTGCTCGACCCCCGCTTCCTGCCGGTCGAGGGGGCGGTCCGCACCATCCTTGATCAGGTGGCCGTCGACGACGAGATGCTGCGGCAGATCGCCGACCGCGGCTCCGCCGAATCCATCGAGCTGCCCCCGGCCGTGGTGGACAGGGTCGCCTCTGTCTTCGCCGGTGGGTTCTGACACCCGCGCGGCCGCCGGGACCCGTCCCGGCGGCCGCCGCGCCGCCCCCACCCAGGGCGGAATCGTGATGGGCGTGGTCCGCACCGGGCTGCTGCTCAACTCCGCTGCGGCGTCCCGCGCCGATGCACGTGCGGCACTGGCGGTCCTCCCCGGTAAGCCGGTGCACACCTTCGAGCGGCCGATCCCGTACGCGGTCTCGCCGAACGTCGTCGCGGGCGTCGACTGCGAGCTGGCGACCCGGTCCGGGCGCGGGGTGCGGGCCGTCGGCACGGTGCTGGCACAGGCGTCAGTCTGGACACGGTGCAAGGTCAGATTCCAGCAGCAATGGCAGGGACTCGATCGATCGCATTCGCGATCGACTCGCGCTGCACACCCTGACCCTCCTCGGCTCGACGGCCGGCGGGTGAGGGTCCTCCCGCGAGGCGGTATCCGGGACGTCGGGGTGGACTCAGGGGCGAATCAGGGCGGTTCCGGATGTCGCGCCGGCGCCAGGGTGGGCATCATCGAGGCATGGACATGAACAAGGGCACCACCGAACGGCGGCTCCGCCGCACCCGCGACGGGCGCATGCTCGCGGGCGTCTGCTCCGGCGCCGCCGAATTCCTCGGCGTCGACGCCAACATCGTCCGGCTCGTCCTCGCCGTCTTCACGATCTTCGGCGGCGCGGGCGTGGCCCTCTACCTGATCGCCTGGCTGCTGATCCCCGAGGAGGGCGCCGCGACGTCCATCGCCGAGGACCTGTTCAAGAAGGCCCAGGACAACCCGAACGTCCAGGACGCCGTCCAGCGCACCAAGGACGCCGTCAACAAGAACCGCACGCACGCTTGAGGCGCCGGCCGGAGCGGAGCGCCAGCGGAGTGGAGGGCGGCGCCTCAAGCGTGCCCTCCCTGGGGGTGTGGGGATCGCCCCCCACATGAACGACCAGACTGAGGCGGCCCCCGTGGCGGGGCTCAGGGGGCGGGGGCGGAGCGGCGGATGCCGGGGAGGTCCTCGTCCCGGGACGGGGCCACCTCCACGGAGTCGACGGGCTCGGTCATGCCGGAGATGACGCCGCCGCGGATCTGGTTCCAGGACAGCGACAGCATCGCCGCGACCGACAGACCGAGGACGCCCGCGAGCGCCACCACCGTCTGCGGGCCGAGGACCTGCGTCGCGGCCCCGGCGGCGAGGATGCCGAGGCCCTGTCCGGCGAGGATGCCGGACTGGGCGAGGCCGAACGCCTGGCCGCGCCCGGACGGCGGCACCGCCGCGACGAACGCCGCGTTCGCCGCCAGCTGGTATGCGCTGCCCATCCCGGACAGCGCCCACAGCGCCACCACCCCCCACAGCGGCGGGTGGACGCCCGCGCCGACCAGCGGCAGGCACGCGGCCATCGACATCCATCCCATGACTCGCAGCCGGTTCATCGGGCGGACGAACCGGCTGAACAGGAACGCTCCGAACACCATCCCGGTCGGCATCGCCGACATCAGCAGCCCCACCGTCACCGCGCTGCCGCCGAACGTCGCCGCGTACGGCGCCGCCAGGCCCTCCGGGACGACGTAGAACGCGCACAGCCACGCGAACAGCACCAGCGACCGCAGCACCGGGTCGCCGAACACGAGCCGCGCCCCGTCCCGCGTCCCGCGCCACAGCCCGAGCGACTCCCGCTCGCGCTCCTTCGGCGCGGCGCGCGGCCGCAGCCCGCCCACCAGGATCACCGCGGACAGGCCGAACGTCAGCGCGTCGATGGCGAGCGCCTCGCGGGACCCGACCGCCAGCACGATCGCGCCTCCGGCCAGGGACCCGAGCATCTGCGTGCCCTGATGGGTCATGTTGTTGATCGCCGACCCGGCCACATACCGGTCGCCCTCCAGCACGTCCGGCAGCACCGCCGCGCGCGCGGCGGTGAACGGGGCGCCCAGCAGCACGGTCGCGAACACCAGCAGGCACAGCCCCGCGAACGGCAGCTCGACCAGCGCCATCAGCGCCATCAGGCACGCCCGCAGCACATCGCAGACGATCATCACGGTGCGGCGCGGGAACAGGTCGGCCAGCCCCGACAGCACCGGCCCGCCCACGATCGGCGGCAGGTACGTCAGCGCGTAGGTGACGGCCGTCAGCAGCGCCGAGTCCGTGCGGTGGAACACCAGCACGGCCAGCGCGACCTGCGCCAGCTGGTCCCCGATGAACGACAGCGCCTGTGCCAGCCAGAGGGCACGGAACTCACCTACCGCGAACACCTCGCGGTAGGTGGCCTGCTCCTCCGCCGGACGCCGATGCCGGCCGGTCTGCCTTCCCGCCACGCACGCTCCAGTTGGCTCGTCCAGGGGTGGACGACCCTCCTATTAACTCACGCTGCGTGGCAGTTATGTGACCTACCGTGCCCAAATATTGAAACCTGTCGCCGCCGGTCGTCAGTACCCCAGGTCGTGGAGCCGGCGGTCATCGATCCCGAAATGGTGCGCGATCTCGTGGATCACCGTGATCCGCACCTCTTCCACCACCTGCTCCTCGGTGTCGCAGATCCGCAGGATCTCCCGGCGGTAGATGGAGATGTGATCGGGCAGGACGGCCCCGTACCAGTCGCCGCGCTCCGTGAGGGGTACGCCTTGGTAAAGGCCCAGCAGGCCGCGCTCGGGTGCGTCATCCTCGACCACGACGACGACGTTGCGCATCTGGGCGGCCAGCTCGGCCGGGACGGTGTCGAGGGCCTCGCCGACCAGGTCCTCGAACGCCTCCCGCGACATCTCGATCACAGTGCCATTCTGCTCGACAGAAGGAGGATCGTTGCCGTTCCGGCCGACCGCCCTCGCCGCCCGGATCACCGCCCTCGCCGCCCGCCTGCCCCGCGCCGCGTCCGCCGCCCGTAAGACGCGCGCCGGCGCGGTCCGCGCGCGCGCCGCCGGCGTCCGCGCCGCCCGCAGCCGCTGGACGCGCGTCGCCCTCACCATCGCCATCGGCCTCGCCGGCGGCTACGTCGGCCTCCTCGTCGGCGGCCGCACCGTCACGCCCGTCGGCCCCGCGAACGTCCAGCTCGTCCTGCACCCGTCCCTGCACGGCGGCACCACCCTCGAACTGCCGCCGCTCGGCGCCGTCCACCTCGACACCCACGCCGGCCCCGTCTCCGTCGAGGCCCACCTCACCGACGTCCGGCCCGACCAGGCGCAGAAGCTCATCGAGGACGACTCGCAGCTCGACCGCGTCACCGACCAGATCGCCGACCAGATCCGGCACGGCGTGACCGTCCTGCTGGCCCGCGCGGTCGTGCTCGCGCTGGTCTTCGCGTTCCTCGCCGCGCTGATCCTGTTCCGGTCCTGGCGGCGCGCCGTCGCCGCGCTCGGCGCGTCCGCCGCCGGCGTGGTCGCCGTCGCCCTGGTCGCCTGGACGACCTTCAACCCCGACTCCATCGCCGAGCCCCGCTACACCGGCCTGCTCGCCAACGCCCCGCAGGTCGTCGGCGACGCCCAGACCGTGTTCACCCGCTTCTCCACCTACCGCGCCAACCTCGCCCGCCTCGTCGGCAACGCCTCCAAGCTCTACGCCGCGACCTCGGCGCTGCCGACCTACGAGCCGGACCCGTCCACCATCCGCGTCGTGGACGTCTCCGACATCCACCTGAACCCCACCGCGTGGAACGTCATCAAGTCCGTCAGCACCCAGTTCCACGCCACCTTCATCATCGACACCGGCGACCTCATGGACCACGGCAGCAAGCCCGAGGACAAGTTCGCCGACTCGATCTCCGGCCTGAAGATCCCGTACGTCTACATCCGCGGCAACCACGACTCGAGGGGCACCCAGCGGGCCGTCGCGGCGCAGAAGAACGCGATCGTCCTGGACGACCAGATGCGCGAGGTCGGCGGCCTGCGCGTCTACGGCGTCGGCGACCCCCGCTTCACCCCCGACAAGAGCACCCGCGACGACTTCGTCGGCGCCGACCAGGTCCGCGCCGAGGGCCAGGTCCTCGCCGACCGGCTCAGCAAGTCCGGCACCAGGCCCGACGTCGTCCTCACCCACGACCCCGCCGAAGGCCAGGCGTTCTCCGGCCTCACCCCCCTGATCCTCTCCGGCCACCTGCACGCCCGCGAGACGAAGCTCCTCCCCACCGGCACCCGCCTGTTCGTCCAGGGCTCCACCGGCGGCGCCGGCCTGCGCGGCCTCGAACACGAGCAGCCGACCCCCATCGAGCTGTCCGTCCTCTACTTCAACCGCGCCTCGCACCGCCTCCAGGGCTGGGACGACCTGCAGCTCGGCGGCCTCGGCCTCACCTCCGCCAAGATCGAGCGCCATCTCGAACCCGCCCCGGACCGCGCCATCCGGCCGCAGCCCCCGGCCACCGCCCCGCCCGCGTCCCCGACCTCCCCGTTCCCGTCGAGGTTCCCGTCCGACTGGCCGTCCCGCAGCCCGTCCCCCACCACGTCGCCCACGTCGTCGCCGTCCCCCACCCGCGAACGCGGGTAACCGTTTGCGCGCCGCCCCGCCCCGTCCTCTACACTTGACCGGGTCGAGTGGCAACCATCTCTGCCACCACCGGGCCCCCTTCGTCTAGCGGCCTAGGACGCCGCCCTTTCAAGGCGGTAGCGCCGGTTCGAATCCGGTAGGGGGTACCTCGCATAGGAACGCCTGCGTCGACCGGGGCGCGTCTTGGACGCACGATGGCTCGCCTGTTGAGTTGAGCGGCGGCCTCTCCCCCGACACCACCTGTCAACGAGCCCCCACCGCGACCAGGCAGACCCGGTGCCTGCCGGATCCCGGTGGTCACCGTGAGGCTCTGGGAGCAGACTCTTCAGTGCCGGCGGGCTCTGCGGACGATCGGCACGCGGCTGAAAACCTCACAGAGAGCGCCGGCAGGCGGCAGCCCGGTCGGCTCCTGGCCTGGGAACGAGGTGACGTGTGGCGGGACGGGCGTCGGGGACACCACAGGCGCGGGGGACCTTGCGCGGGCATCTGACGAGAGCGTGGCGCAGCGCTTCGCCCGAGGTAAAGGCCGGCACGCGGCTGAGCGTGCTGCTGGGGGCGGTGCTGCTCCTGGCAGGCATCGTCGTGGACGAGACCACGGACTGGCTGGCCGGGCGCGGTTTCCTGACCAACGTCGTCTCGTCGGTGACCGGGTTCTTCTTCGCAGTGCCGCTGGCGGTCCTCGTGCTGAGCGAGGTGAACGCCGGCCAGGAGGAGCGACGGGCCGTCCGTGCACTGCTGGAAAGAGCGTCCGCCGCAGCGGAGTCGATCGCTCTCAGCGGGGCCGTACTCGCTCCCGGCGAGCCTGACGAGTTGCACGAGCAGGGGAGGCTTGTACGGCGCCGCTCCTCGGCACTGGTGACGGCCATCGCCCCGGACGCGGACGATCGGCTGGCCGCGGTCGCCGAGGCGCTGACGATGTTCCTGAACGGCTGGACGACCCGCTGGCCCGACGCCTCGGCACTGGCCGCCTCGCTGATCTCGATGGAGCAGCGCAGTGCGGAACTCAGCAGGATCAGCACCCGGCTCGCCGATGTCGCCGGCCCTCTCGACGGGAACCCCTTCCTCCCGGCTTCGTTCTCGTCGGACGCCGCCGCTTGGCGGCTGGCGGACTCCTCGCTGCGCGAGGAGACCCGCTCAGCCCTGGCCGCCATCCGTGACCTGCGAAGCGAGTGGGCCACACGGCCGACCGGCCTCGACCAGGCGACCATCCGCGCCCTCCTGCAGACCACCCGCGCCCACGACCTCACCCCCGTCCTGACCGCCGTCGACGCCGCGGTCTCCTGCACTGATCGGCTTGCCGACCTCGCTCGCGCCGCCGGCGCCCTGGACATCACGCTCACCTTCGACGGCCGCCCCCTCCGCGACCACCTCCTTCTCTAGGAGGTGTCCGTGACGAGACAGGGGTCGGGCTCATTGGTCCGGCGAATCCGGCTCCTCGGCGGCGATGGGCGACGGGGCCGTGGCCTGCATCGCCCTCCTCGGGCTGGTCAAGTGCCGTCTGATCACTCCTGCGGGATGCCGCTACGCGAAAGGGTGTAAGCCGGGAGCGTCCCGCTACGTCCGTCGACGTAGCGAGTTGGGCCTCTGGACGGAGATTTGTCCGCGCACGCGAACTATAGGATCGCGGCATGAACCAGCGCGCCAGGTCGTTCGCGCTGCGTGGGGCGACGCAGGACGTGCTGCTCGCGCTCTTCGTCACCGTGATGCAGGTGCAGGGCACCCTCGCCCGCGTCGCCGCCGACGGCGCGGCGCGGCCGCTCACCGAGCTCACCGGCCTCGGCCTCGCCCTGCTGGTGGTCAGCGGCCTGGCCGTCGCCGGACGCCGCCGGTGGCCGGCCGCCGTGTTCGCCACCACTGCCTTGGCCAGCCTCGTCTACTACGGGCTCGACCTCCCGGACGGCCCCGGATGGCTCGCGCTGTTCGTCTCCCTGTACTCGCTGACCGCCTACGGCGACGGCCGCCGGTCCGTGGTGATCGCCGGAGCGGGCATCGCGGTCCTGGCCGCCGGCTGGCTTCCCGCCGCCGCCGACATCAAGCCGCACGCCGCCATCGGCTGGGTGTTCTTCCGCATCGGCGCGTCGGTGATGAGCGCGGCCCTGGGCGAGTCCGTCCGGTCCCGGCGCGTCATCGCCGCCGAGGCCCAAGCGCGCGCGGAAATGGCCGAACGGACCCGCGAGGAGGAGGCACGCGCGCGGGTCGACGCGGAGCGGCTCCGGATCGCGCGCGAGGTCCACGACACCGTCGCGCACGCCATCGCGATCATCAACGTGCAGTCCGGGGTCACCGCGCACGTCCTGGACAAGCGGCCCGAGCAGGCGCGCGAGGCGCTCCGCGCCATCGAGCAGACGAGCTCCCGCGCGCTGCGGGAGATGCGCGCCATCCTCGGCGTCCTCCGCGACGACGGCGACGGCCGCGTCCCGCCCGCCGGCCTGGACCAGATCGGCGAGCTCGCCGCCAAGGCGCGCGAGGCCGGGCTGGAGGTCACGCTCGACGCGGCGCCGCCCGCGACCCCGCTGCCGAGCGCGGTGGGCGGCGCCGCCTACCGGATCCTCCAGGAGGCGATCACCAACGTGATCCGGCACGCCGGGCCGACCCGGGTGACGGTCGCACTGACCTCGGGCATCGACCTCCTGGAGATCCGCGTGACCGACGAGGGGCGCCGCGCCGCGTCCGGAGGTGTGGCGGTCGACCGGGCGTCCGGCGACGGCCGCGAGTCCCCGTCCGGCCAGGGACGGGGGATCGCGGGAATGCGCGAACGCTGCCGGCTGCTCGGCGGAGACCTCGACGCGAGGCCGACCCCCGCAGGCGGGTTCGAGGTCACGGCCCGGCTGCCGTTCGCACCGTCCGGCTCCCGCGCATGACCGACCCAGCCGAGTCGCCGCAGATCAGGGTGCTGATCGCCGACGACGAAGGGCTCGTCCGCTCGGGATTCAAGGTGCTGCTCGACCTCGAGGACGGCATCACCGTGGTCGCCGAGGCGACCAACGGAGAGGACGCCGTCGAGCGCGCCCGCGCCACCCGCCCCGACGTCGTCCTGATGGACATCCGCATGCCCGGGCTGGACGGCATCCAGGCCACCACCCGGATCACCGCCACGCGGGGGCTGGAGAAGACCCGGGTCCTCATCCTCACCACCTACGACACCGACGACCACGTCTTCGACGCGCTGCAGGCCGGGGCCAGCGGCTTCCTGCTCAAGGACGCCGGACCGGCCGAGCTCCTGCACGCCGTCCGGGTCGTCGCCGCGGGCGAGGCGCTGCTCGCACCCCGCATCACCAGGCGCCTGATCGGCCAGTTCACCGCGCGGCGGACCGCGGCCGCCGCCGCGGACGGCCGGCTCGCGGTACTCACCGCGCGCGAGCGGGAGGTGGTGGCCCTGGTGGGACGGGGCCTGAGCAACACCGAGATCGCCGCCGAGCTGTTCATGAGCCCGGCCACCGCCCGCACCCATGTCAGCCGCTCGATGACGAAGCTCGGCGCGCGCGACCGCGCGCAGCTCGTCGTCATCGCCTACCGGACGGGCCTCGTCAGCCCGGACGCGTAGCCCGCCGCGCCCGACCCGCCGAAACCCGTCCAGCGGTGCCCGATACGGGTCATGGGACCGGCGCGGTGGCGGAGTCGCCCAGGCAGATGAAGCGGCCGCCCTTGACCTCGTAGGCGTAGCCGACGCCGTCGGTCAGCCGGCCCTGGGCCGTGAAGCGGAGGCGCTGCGCGACCCCGGGGACGTCGATGTTCCGCAGGTAGTCGTTGACCTGGGCGCCCGTCCGGCCGCCGTGCTCGAACGCGTGCAGGACGGCCCAGGTCGCGTCGTACGTCTCGGGGGCGTTGAGAGCGGGCCGGCTCCCCTGGTTCGCCCGGGCGTAGCGGGTCGCGAAGCCGGTGAAGGCCGCCGGCATCCCCGCGCCGGCCGGGGCGTAGCTCGAACAGGTGCAGGTGAGGACCGTGCCTTCGGCGGCCTTTCCCGCGCCCGAGATGAGCTGCGGGTCCAGCGACGGCAGCCCCAGGTAGAACCGCGCCCTGAAGCCCGCCGCCCGCGCCTGCTTGAGCAGCGGCCCGGAGACCGCCGGGAAGCCGCCGTAGAAGACCGCGTCCGCCTCCGCCTCCTTCAGCTTCCGGATGACCGCCGCGTAGTTCGACGGACTCGGCGTCGGCCTTATCACCACGACGCTGACCAGCGCGTCCAGCGCCTCGGCGCGCGTCTTGAAGACGTTTGCGAGTTCGTGCGCCACGGGCTGGGCCGTGTCGTCGAGCACCACCACCCGCGTCCGCGTGGGCAGGCGCCGCCGGCTCATCAGCTGGGCGAGATCGCTCACCGACTCGTCCATGTCGGGGACGACCGTGTGCCAGTACGTCCAGCTCGTACCCGACTGCGCGGAGGCCGACGCGGCCGACGAGAGCGCCGGTATGCGCTGGGCTTCGAGGACCGGCATGGCGCCCGCCGCGCCGTCGCCGACCATGCCGACGACGGCGTCCACCTTCTGCCGGCCCGCCTCCCGCGCGGCCGCCGCCTGCTGGGCCTCGCCCCCGGCGATCGTGTCGAGCCGCACGAGCTGGACGCGGACGGGCGGCTTCTTCGCGTTGAACTCGTTCACCGCCTGCTGGGCGCCCGCCCAGGCGCCCTGTCCGAGGGCACCGGTCTGCGGACTGCGCATCGGCGCCATTACGCCGATCCTGACCGTGCCTCCGGAGCTTCCCGTCCCGGCGGTCCCCCCGGACGTGCCGGTGGTGCCGGTGGCGCCGTGCTCGGAGGGGCCGCTGTACAGCTGGACGATCCCGGCCGGCACGGCGATAGCGAGGACCGCCGCAAGAGCTCCGGCGCCGATCAGCAGGCGGCGGCGCGAGCGAGGCGGGGCCAGCTGCGGGGGCGGCGGACCGTACGCGACCTTGGTGAGCACCGCGGTGACCGTCGCCATGCCACGTTCGAGGAGATCGTCCGGCCGGGCGCCCGGCGGCAGGTCGGCACCGGCCATGCTCAGCAGCCGGAAGAGCACGTCGGCGCTGGTGGGGCGGCGGGCGGCGTCCTTGGCGAGACAGGCCCCGACCAGTTCGGCGAGCGGTCCGGGGAGCGCGCTCACGTCGGCCTCGGCGTTGAGGACGGCGTTCAGCAGGGCGGGGATCGAGTCGCCGGGGAAGGGCGGCCGGCCGGTCGCGGCGAAAAGGATCGTGCCGCCCCAGGCGAAGACGTCGGCGGGCGGGCCCACCGCGTCACCCGCGACCTGCTCGGGCGCCATGTACGCGGGCGTGCCGACGACCTGGCTGGTGACGGTGATGGCGGACGAGTCCAGGGCGCGGGCGATGCCGAAGTCGATGACCCGCGGACCGTCCCGCCCGATGAGGATGTTCGGCGGCTTGAAGTCGCGGTGCACGATGCCCGCACGGTGGATCGCCGACAGCGCGGTGGCGGTGCCGATGGCCAGGCGCAGCAGCGCCCCCGGATCGAGCGGTCCCTGAGCGCGGACGAGATCGGTGAGGGATGGGCCCCGGACGAACTCGCTGACGATGTACGGCCGGTCGCCCTGGATGTCGGCGTCCAGCACGCGTGCCGTGCAGAAGCCGCCCACCCGGGAGGCGACCTCCAGCTCCCGCACGAAGCGCCGCCGCGCCTCGGGGACCCGGCCCAGGCGGGCGTGCAGCAGCTTGACGGCGACCTCGCGGCCGTTCGGGTCCCGGCCCAGGTAGACCGTCCCCTGGCCGCCGTCGCCCAGCCGTCCGGCCAGCTCGTACGGGCCCACCCGCTGGGGGTCCTCGGGCAGCAGAGGATCGGCCATCGGGCCCTCCGGAGGATGTCGCACGGCGAACGATCATGGCACGCCCCCGGCGCGCCGTCGGGCGAATGCCCCGGAACGGATGTTCGCGATCGCCGGACGGCGGGCCCGGGGTCAGTGGTCGCCGTTGACGGCTGTGGGGGTGGTCCGCGTCGGCGGGAGGCGGTGAAGGATCGACACGGTGCCTTCCGGCGGGCGGGTGCCGGCGTCCTCGTCGGGGCGCCGGGCGAGGGACGTGACGTTTTGGACGTCGCCGGGCGCCTGCTGCCTGCGGCTGATGAACTGGTCGATCCGGCGGCGGGCGCGCTCGGCCTCGTTGCGGGCGGCGTCCCGTTCGGCGATCAGCATCGCGGTGCGGGCCCGGAGCTCCTCGACGAGCCGGGACCGCTCGTCCAGCTCGGCCTGCCGCTCGGTGAGGGAAACGCGGGTCTGGTCGAGGCGCTCGTGCGCGGAGCGGGTGCTCTCCAGGGCGCGGTCGCGCTGGATGAGGGCGTCCTGGATCTGCTCGCGGGCATCGCGGGCGTGCTGCTCGGCCTGGACGCGGGCGGTGTGCTCCGCGCGCGCTTCGGCGCGGGCCTGGTGCGCGTCCTGGACGGCGCGGGCGCGTTCGGTGGAGACCTCCTCCAGGCGCAGCCGCTGCTGCCGCAGTTCGGCGGCCAGCGTCGCGGCCTGTTCGCGGGCGGCCTTCTCGGCGGACTGCGCGGCGGCCAGGTCGCCGCGCAGTCGCTTGACCTCGTCCAGCGACGCCTGGAGCGTCCGGCTCAGCTCGGAGATCTGCTCGCCCTGGCGGGCGCGGTCGGCGCGGGCGGCGGCCAGCGCCGTGGTCGCCTCCTCGGCGGCCCGGGCGACCTGCTCGTGGCGGCGGCGGGCCTCGTCGCGTCCGGCGACCGCCTCGCCGAGCCGGCCGCGCAGGTCCGCGGTCAGCGCCTCGGCCTCGTCGGCGCGGCGGCGCTGCGCGTCGGCGGCGGCGAGGGCCTCTCCGGCCCGGGCCCGCGCGTCCTCGGCCGCCCGGTGCGCCTCGGCCTCGACGGCCGCGGTCTCCGCGCGGACCTGCGCCATGCGCGCTTCGACGCCCGCGACGGTGAGCTCGCCGTCCAGCGCGCCGGTGAGCAGGGCGGCCGTCGCCTCAAGCCGTTCGACGAGGTCCCACGTGCGGGCGACGTGACCGCCGAGGCCGGGCGCGGCGAGGCCGCGTTCGCGCTGCTCGGCGGCAGCGGCCTCGCACGCCGACGGGCCGGGGCCGGTCGCGCAGAACCGGCGCGGCGGCCGTCCCGGCGCCTGCGGGACGGGCCGCCGGCAGAACCCGCAGGGACGCGCGGCCGGTGTGCTCTCGATGACGGCCTCCAAGGACGGGGATCACGGCGGGAACGGGGAATGGCGACGACGGTAGCCGCGTGCCGCTTAGGACCGCGTCAGCGATGGCTCAACATTCCCTTAAGGGCGGCGTTAAAGGGACGGCCGGTCCCGCGGCGTCAGTATTCGTAGATCTGGACGATCGTGGGGTGGTCGTTCCACGAGGCGATCACGGCGGAGCCGTGGGTCCCGTCGGTCAGCTCGACGCGAATCCAGGTCGATTTCCGCCATACCTTCGTCTGGAAACCGTTGTCGGGCGCCGCGGACACCAGTTCCGCCGAGCGCGGGCTCACGGCCAGCACCACCCGTCCCGACCGGACGTCATAGGTGCGCCTCTTCCCGTCCGGCAGACCGGCCGACGGGCTTGCGGTAGCGGTCGCTCTCGCCGGAGCCCGCCGGGACGACGGCGACGGCGACGTCGAGGAGGCCGGGGCGGTGGCGCGGACGGGCGGGGCCGAGTCGGCGGCCGAGGTCGGCGGCGCCGGCGGGCGCCCGGTCGCCACCGGGAGGCCGGCCGTCAAGTCGGGCGAGGCGAGCACCGTGCCGCGCAGCGCGTCGCCCACGCCGGCCCAGCTGATCGCCATGCCGGTCGCGGTGACCGCGCCCCACACCAGTATGAACCGAAAGGGAATCTTCGTACGTCGCATTTCTTCGACCCGGTTCTCGAACCATCACCACAGGACGGGAATCGGAAAACGACCCCGATGGCCACTCGGCACGCTAACCGTGAATCACCGGGGCGCGCAAACCCATGCCGCAGTTCGGAGCGATCCCCGTAAAGGTCGCTGAGGCATCGATTAAGAGCTTCTGAAGACCGTTCCGGAACGCGCGTCGCGCTTTTACTCTCGGGCCTCGCCGATGGCGTCTCAGATGGGAGTCCGATGAACACCGGTGCCGCGCTGTTCCGACGTGCCTCGACCGTCACCGCCGCCGGAGCCGCGGCGCTGGCGGCGTTCGCGGCGGTCGCGTCCCCCGCGCTCGCCCACGGCTCGATGCGGACGCCGGTGAGCCGGGTCCTCGCCTGCTACCAGGAGAACCCTGAGTCGCCCAGGTCGGCGGCGTGCCGGGCGGCCGTCTCGGCGAGCGGGAAGCAGGCGTTCTACGACTGGAACGGGGTGCGGATCGGCGACGCGGCCGGGCGGCACCGGCGGATCATCCCCGACGGCCGGCTGTGCAGCGCGGGCGTCGCGGCCTTCCGCGGCCTGGACCTGCCGCGGGCGGACTGGCCCGCGACGCGCCTGGCGGCGGGCGCCTCCTACACGTTCCGCTACCAGGTCACGGCCGTCCACCGCGGCCGGTTCGAGCTGTACGTCACGCGGGACGGCTACGACCCGCGCAAGCCGCTCACCTGGGCGGACCTGGAGAGCAGGCCGTTCCTCACCAAGAGCGACCCGCCGGTCAGGGACGGCGCCTACCAGCTTCCCGGCCGGATCCCGGCGGGCAAGAAGGGGCGGCACCTGATCTACGCGATCTGGCAGCGCAGCGACAGCCCGGAGGCGTTCTACTCCTGCTCGGACGTCGTCTTCGGCGGCAAGGGCGGGACGGCCGGGACCGGCGCCGCCGGTGTACCGAAGGCGAAGGGGAAGGCGAAGGGGGCGCCCGCGCGGAAGGCCCCGTCCACGCCGGCGCCCTCCGCACCGGCCGCGCCGCTCACCGCGCACGGGCACGTCCACGGCGGCGCCCCGGCAGGGCGGGTCAACGCCGAGCCCGCCGCGAGGACCACGGACGACAGTCCCGCGACCATCACCGGAACCGTGCTGATGACGGGGACGGCCGGGCTGGCCCTCGGCGGGGTCGCGGGCCTCCTCCTGACCGGCCGCCACCCTCGCCGCCCCGGCCGCCCCGGCCGCCCCCGGCGCCCACGCGGCCTCGGCCGCCCTCACCGCCCGAGCCGCCATACTTGAGGGTATGGTTCCGTACCATGGAGTACGGAGACGAGATCGTCCGCCGCGTGCGGGAGCTGGCGCCCGCGCTGTCCGAGCGCGCCCGGCAGGCCGAGGACGCGCGCCGCCTGCCCGACGCCACCATCGCGGACCTGGCCGCGTCCGGCCTGTTCAGCATGCTCGTGCCGAAGCGCCACGGCGGCGCCGAGCTCGGGTTCGAGCCGATGGTCGCGGCGTGCCGCGCGGCCGGCGCCGCCTGCGCGTCCACCGGCTGGCTGTCGGTCATCTACACGCTGCACAACTGGATGGTGGCGCTGTTCCCGGAGCAGGCGCAGGAGGAGGTCTGGGCCGAACGGCCGTACGCGCTGATCCCGTGCGTCCTCGCGCCGACCGGCACCGCGGAGCCGGCCGATGGCGGGCACCGGGTCACCGGACGCTGGTCGTGGGGCAGCGGCTCCGTGCACGCCGACCACGCGATGGTCATGGGCCTGGTCACCACCGACGGCGCGATCGAGCCGCGGCTGTTCCTGCTTCCGCGCGCGGACGTGACCGTCCACGACGTCTGGCACACCAGCGGGATGCGCGGGACCGGCAGCAACGACATCGAGGTGGCGGACGTCTTCGTCCCGGCGCACCGCTCCGTGCCGCTGGCGGCGCTGACCGAGGGGCGCTCGCCCGGGTCGCGCGTCCACCCGGCGCCGCTCTACCGGACCCCGCTCGTCCCGGTGTTCGCGCTGACCAGCGCGGCGCCCGTGCTCGGCATCGCCGAGGGCGTGCTCGCGCGGTTCGCCGAGCGGATGCGGAGCCGGCGGATGGCCTACAGCGGCGAGCGGCAGCGCGACCTGATGAGCGGCCAGATCCGCCTTGCCACCGCCACCGCGGACCTCGCGGCGGCGCGGCTGCTCCTGGAGGACGCCCTGCGGGACGTGGCGGGGGCCGCCGCCGCGGGCGACGCCACCGGCCTGCACCGCCGCGCCCGGGCCCGGCTGGTCGCCGCGCACGTGGCCGCTACCGCCCGCCGCGTCGTGAACGAGCTGTGCGGCGCGGCGGGCGCGAGCACCCAGTTCGCGGACTCGCCGTTCCAGCGGGCCCAGCGGGATGTGAATACGATCAGCGGGCATGTGGTCTTCGACCCGGACGCGGCGTACGCCCTCTACGGCAGGATCGAGCTGGGGATGGACCCGGGACCGGTGGTCCTGGTGTAGCGGAGCGTGGGGAGCGCGATGACGGCCCGTACGAGGATGGCCAGGCGGGACTGGGTGGAGGCCGGCTACCAGGAACTCGCGCGCACCGGCGAGCGCGGCGTCGCGATCACCTCGCTCGCCGCCCGGCTCGGCGTCACCAAGGGCAGCTTCTACTGGCACTTCAAGGACCGCGGCGAGCTGATGCGGGCGCTCCTCGACCGGTGGGCGCACGAGCGGACCGACGAGATGCTGGACCTCGCCCTCGGCAGCACCGGCGACCCGCGCGAGCGGCTGCGCCGCATCCAGGCGCTCGGCCGCGAGATCGCGCCGGTCGACCGGGCGATGCGGCTGTGGGCGCAGCACGACCCGGCGGCGGAGGAGG
Source organism: Spirillospora sp. NPDC046719 (assembly GCF_040645715.1). Lineage (NCBI taxonomy): Bacteria > Bacillati > Actinomycetota > Actinomycetes > Streptosporangiales > Thermomonosporaceae > Spirillospora > Spirillospora sp. NPDC046719. The sequence continues at coordinate 27,577 of NZ_JBEYYT010000016.1, forward strand.
CCGTCCGGCACGCCGACCGCGCGCTGCTCGGGCACATCGCCGCGTGCCTGGAGGGCCTCGGGTTCGGCGCCGACGACGCGCGGCTGCGGGCGCTGCTGATGCTGCGCTCGTGGGTCGGCGGCTACCTGGTCCCGTCCGGCGCGCCCGGCGCCGCTGCCGGCCCTGGGGCCGCCGCCGGATCCGACCCCGGTGACCGCATGCTGGAGATCCTGCTGGGCTAACAGGTCTTCTCGTAGGGGATGTCCTGGACGTACTGCGCCCATTCGCGCTTCGACAGCCCCCCGACCCGCGCGCACAGGCCGTCCTTCAGCAGGCGCGGCGCGACCGTGTGGGTGACGAGCTTGCCGTCGTCGCCGCTCACGCTGTAGAGCCGGGTGCCGTCCGGGCTGAACGCCAGCGACTCGATCGTCGCGTCGACCGACGCCGAGGTGTGCCCGGTGAGCGGCAGCCCGAGCCGCCGCTGCCCCCGCACGTCCCAGAGGTCGATCTTGCCCTGCGTGTCCGTCGTGGCGAGCAGCCGCCCGTCCGGCGAGAGGGCCGCGATCGGGGTCTTCCCGTCCGGCGTCGCGACGGGGGTGCCGATCTGCTTGAGCGTCCGGACGTTCCAGAACGAGAGCGACCGCCGGTCGGAGCGGTCCTGCACGGTGACGAGCGTCCCCTGCCGGTCGGCGGCCTGGACGGTCGTGGCGAGCGGGTTCGGCGATGCGAGGACCTTCCCGGACGGGAACGCGACCACGCCCAGGTCGTTGGCGGACACGACGCTCTTCCCGTCCGCGCTCCAGACGGTCTTCAGCTCCGGCGAGCCGTCCGACGCTCCGGTCCGTCCCGCCGCGCGCGCCTGCCCGAGCTGCCGCCCGGTCGCGGTGTCCCAGAACCGCAGCTGCGTCGTCCGGGGCTGGTCCTGGTTCGCGGGGGTCGCCGGGCCGCCGAGCGTGACGGTCGCGATGGCCTTGCCGTCCGGCGAGAAGGACGGCAGCGGGCGGGACGACGGCATCGCCGCGGGGCCGAGGTCGATGGCGGTCCGCTTCGTCCGCGACCGCACGTCCCAGATCTCGACCGTCCGGTCCTGCCGGACGAGCGCGAGCAGCCGCCCGTCGCGCGACAGCGCCATCCGGTCGCCGCCGTAGCCGTTCGTGTAGGTGATCGGAAGCGTCGTGCGGCGGGCCCGCTTCGCGGTGTCCCAGATCTGGACGCCGTTGGACGGCGACGGGTCCGCGGTGGCCAGCGTCGACCCGTCCAGGCTGATCGCCGAGTCGCCGTACGGCCGCGCGACCTGCACCGGACGCACGAACACCGACACGTCGATGCCCTGGACGCGCCCCTCGCTGTCGACGCAGCGCAGGCTCCGGCCGTCCGCGCTGAAACGGGTGTGGTTGCACATGTCGTCCGGCTTGTAGAACAGGTAGGGCGGTTCGGCCGTGCCGGTATCGGTGCTCCACAGCGCCATGTTCGACGCGAGGAAGTTCCCGTCCGGGCTGAAAGTGATGTCGGTGTCGAGGCCGTCGTACCCCTTCGGCACGGTCAGCCGGGTGCGCAGCTCGCCGGTCCTGGCGTCCACCACCGTGATCTGGTCCTTCGCCCCTCCGGCCCCGGTCGCCGCGAAGAAGCGCCCGTCGGGACTGAAGGCGATCATGGACGTCGCCTTGAGGTCCCGGACCGGCTCGGGCACCTTGATCCGCTTGAAGGAGGCGAGGTCCCGCCCGACGAGCCTCCAGTGGCCGCCGTCCTTGGCCACCCCCACCAGGGACTTCTCGTCCGGCGAGAAGATCGGGCCCGTGATGCTGAAGTCCTCCTTGGCGGTGAACAGCACCTTCCCGGTGGCGGTGTCGAGGATCTTGACCGTCCCGTGGTGCGTCGTGACGAGCCGCGCGCCGCTCGGGCTGAACCAGAGCCCGTCCCCCATCGCGTGCTTGAACGGCAGCGAAGTCCGCGCCCCGGACGCGGTGTCCCAGAGCGCCAGCGTGCCGTCCTTCTGCAGCGAGAGCAGCCGCTTGCCGTCCAGCGTCAGCCCGAGGCCGGCCACGCCCGCGCCCGGAACGCGCAGGGTCAGCGCCTTCTTCGTATCCGGGTCGCCCAGGATGATGGTGTTGTCCTTAAACCACGTATAAGGACCGGCCTTGTCGGGACTCAACGTGTTCCAGTCGGTCCCCACCCCGGCGGGCCGGAACATCCCCTGCTCCCACTGCTCGGTCAGCGTCAGCAGCGCGTCGCGCGTCTCGAACGTGTCCCCGGCCAGCGCGGACGCGGCCACGGCGAGCCGCCGCGCCAGCACCGGATCCGTCCGGCGCAGCTGGACGGCCCGCGTCGCGAGCTGCCGCCCGATCGCCGAGTCCCGCTGCTCCGCCACCGTCGCGTTCGTCTTCCGCAGGCTCCGGCTCTGCACCGCGACCGCCGCCCCCGCGCACAGCGCGATGACCAGCAGCACCGCCAGCGTGGTCGTGACGGCGGCCCGCGTCCGGGCACGGTCCCGCGTCTGCCGGACCGACGCGTCCAGGAAGGCCCGCTCGACCAGGTTCAACGTGAGCTGCCGCCGCCCCACCGACGCCCACGCCAGCGCCCCGTCCAGCGCCGACCCCTGATGCAGGTCGGCCTGCTTGCGCCCGTTCGCGTTCCACAACCGCGCCGCACCCGCCAGCGCCTGATGCGCGGCGAGCCCCTCGCTCTCCGCCGTCACCCACTCGGCGAGCCGCGGCCAGGCCCGCAGCAGCGCGGGCGTCGCGATGGAGATCGTGACGCCGTCCCGCCGCAGCAGCCCCGCGCCGCAGAACCCCTCCAGCACCTCCTGCAACGCGCGCTCGCTCGTCACCCCGTCCACGAGATCGCCCACCGGCACCGGACGCAGCGCGCCCTGCGCGTCCGCCGGCGCCGCCACCATCCTGAGCAGCACCCGCGGCACCGCCTGCTGTGCCTCCCAGCCGAGCCCCCTGTACACCTGCTCCGCGACGTCCCCCAGCGCGGGCGGCAACGTCACCGACGGCGGCTCCCCCAGCCCGGCCGCCTTCGTCCCCGCCTCCAGCGCGTCCCCGCTCACCCCGCTGAGCAGCCCGTCCAGGACGTCCTGCGCGCTCGGGCGCTCTTCCGGATCCTGGCTGAGCGCCGCGTCCACGAGTCCCCGCAACGGCTCTGCCAGCACGTCCGTCTTCGGCCGCTCGTTCAGGATCTGGTGGTGCAGGCTCGCCAAGGTCTCACCATCGAACGGCGCCCGCCCCATGGCGGCGAACAGCACCACCACCGCCCACGCCCACACGTCCACCGCGGGCGTGGCGCGCTTCCCCCGGAACAGCTCCGGCGCCATCCACCGCGGCGTCCCCTTCAGAGCCCCCGTCGCGCTGCGCGACATCTCGTCGGTCTTGGCGATCCCGAAGTCGATCATCCGCGGCCCGTCCGGCCCCAGCAGCACGTTCGCGGGCTTCAGGTCCCGGTGGACGATCCCGGCCCGGTGAATCGACGCCAGCGCCGTCGCGATCCCGATCGCCAGCCGGTGCAGCTCGTCCGCCCCGTAGGCCCCCCGCTCCCGCACCCACTCCGCCAGATCGGGCCCGGGCACGTACTCGCTGACGATGTAGGGCGGCACGCTGTCGAGATCCGCGCTGATGATCCGCGCCGTGCAGAACGACGCCACCCGCTGCAGCGTCGCGACCTCCTTGCGCAGCCCGTTCCGCAGCGCCTCGTTGACCGTCTCGACATGCAGCGCCTTGACCGCGACCCGCGCGCCCCCGGCGTCGTACCCCTCGTAAACGACCCCCTGCCCACCGGCCCCCAGCCGCCCGGCCAGCCAGTACCCGCCCAACTGCCGAGGATCACTCACCAAAAGCGGACCGGACATGCGGGCACCCTTCACGACCGGGGCGCCCTCCGGCGCCCTCAAGGTCGCCAGGATATACAGACATGAATGTTCTTTTGCTCCCTCCCACCCCGATGTGACCCACCCCATGCCACCCCGCCCACCGCTGGGTGGCGACTAGCAGCCGTTCCTCAGCAAGTCGGCTCGAGCATCGAGAACTCCTCGGTTTCGAGTTCGGCCCTCGACGGCGAGGCTGAGTCCTCCCTTCCACGATTTACCGAGATGACCAGGGGCGGCCCGGGCTCTACCATGGCGGCGGCCGCTGCCCACGATTCTTCTTGCGCCACAACTCGACGGTCATCAGGCGGCTGTCCCGCGTTACAAACCGGCCGCTATCGACTCAGATCACGAGGCCCGAACTCCCTAGACCCCCTTGACCACCCTCAAGCCGACAACCAGCATGGCGAGTAGAGGACGAGGAGAGGCTCAAGTGGTTGATGGTGCTGCTGACCTTCCGCTGATCCAGCGGTATCGGGCGTGGATCGAAGCGAACGGCGGGGTCGACGCACACGCCCGTGAGCCGTTCTACACCCGCGGAATGATCGTTCTGGACACGAATGTGCTGCTCGACCTGTACCGATACACGCCGTCTGCACGCGATGAGGTGATCGAAGCCCTGAAGGTGGTCGTCGATCGCCTTTGGATGCCGTATCAGGTGGGGCTGGAATTCGTCCGCGGCCGGAACAAGGTCATCCACGACCGCACCAGGCTCCTCGGGGCAGCAGCGCAGGAAGTCCGAAAAGGCTTCGAGCAAGCCTGGAAGGATATCGCGTCCACCCTTGCCCAGGTGAAGCAGCTCCTCGCAGAACACGCCAATGACGAGTCGGGGCAGAAGGAGCTCGACGAACTCATCAACCGGCAGAGCTTCGAGAAGCTCACCGCACCTTGGAAGCAAGAGCTTATAGCCCGCGCCGAGCAGATCAGAGACTCCCACGACGTCCAGCTCGGCTCCCTGGTATCCGGATCGGACCGCGTACTGCGCCAGGTCGCGGAGCTCTACGGAGACCGAATCGGGGAGCCGCCATCCAACTCGGACCTTCAGCAGCGGGTGGAATGGGCCACTGGATTCCGGTATCCGAACCGCATCCCCCCTGGGTTCGCCGACTTTGGCAAGGACACCGATCTGGCAGCGGCCGGCGACTTCCTGCTTTGGGAGGAGATTGTCCAACGAGCCGCCGAGCTGCCGCCCCCGCGGCGAGTACTGTTCGTATCGGGCGACGCCAAAGAGGATTGGTACGAGCCGTCCGCTCCAGGGCGTACGAACCAGCCGTGGCCGCACCTTTTCGAGGAGATGGGGAGGCGGTCGCAAGCCGAGCTACTGGTCGTGCGGCCGCAGGACTTCTTCAAAGGTGTCCGTGAATACCTCGATGCCGCCATCGCCCAGAGCACGGTGGAGGAGATCGAGAAGGCGGCAGACTCGAGAGACAGCCGAGCGCGCGGTGCGGCAGTGATAACCGAGGGGCAGGCACGTGCGCTGACGCCGCCAGAAGAACTCCTGCTCAAGGCTTGCCGCGCGGCAGAGCTGCCTTCTTCAGTAGTGCGGTACGTATTGAGCGACGCAGAGAATCTGGTGTTCAAGTGGTGGCTGATCGGAGTCACCACCCAGCTGGATCTCAGGGAGTCGGCAGAGAACGAGCCCAGCGTGGACCTGGGAGCCGTCGTCATCTCAGGGGAGCCTCCGGACGAGAGCTGGGTCGGCGGCGAGGTCTTCCCTCCGGGCCAGTGGCCCTACCGGTCCTCTTCTTGGATCGCCCCCTGGTTCGTAGACGCTGTCAGGTCCGTTCCGGTGGCAGACCGCAGTTCGCTGCTGCGTCTTGAGGTGCGATGGTTGAATGCGCACTCCGAAAAGAACGATCCCACCTCTGGGAGGGATGCTTAGAATAAGCGCACCCTGGGGTTCTCTTGCCCGGTCCGATCGACACTTTGGATTGAGTAAATGCCAGAGAAAAACACTGCCAGCGAAGAGTGGGCGCGCCTGAAGCCCGATACCGTGATTGCAGTAGGCGAGCTTTCCCGCAAGCTCGAAGGAGCTTCTGAAAACAGAGAGGAACTTATAGACGCATACCTCTATGCGAAGCGTTTATTGGCGGAATCCATGAGGGCCTACGTCCGCATGGGCCTTCCAGAGCGCTGCGAGGAGTTCCATATGCGGCGTGCAGAGATCAAAGAGGAGCTGCAGCGGCAATACAAGGGGAAGTTGCCGGATGCTTACCTGGCGGTCCCCTACAAGAGCCGGGTCAACGAGGAACTCTTCTGCCTACTTCACCAACGCGTCGGTGAAGAAGTCCCCGGCTCACTGCTACGCACCGTCACTGCGGACTCGGTTCACACCGAGCGTCGGATCAGGGAGCTGCGGGAACTTGGCTTCCCCATCGCCAGCTCCGAATCAGAGGGAATCGACTTCTACAGGCTGGTGTCCAGCGATCCCGACTTCTCGATGATCCCATCTATCATCAAGAACGTGGCCCACAAGAGGAAGTACAGAGAGATGCCGGAAGAAGAACTCGCGCGCATCCTGGGGTGTCATCCCTGAAGGCCGATCCAGTCGGTGCACCCAACGCGCAATTCCATTCGCTTGGGATTAACTTATCTTGGCCCGATGCTGGATGAACAACTGGTGGCGCTGGTGGTCATCCTGACCTATAAAAGCCTTGAAATCGCCCAACTGGAAAGCGACCTCTCCGCTTGAACGCTGTTTTTGGATCAGCTCGAAATCATGACCGAGGTGGACGAGGCGACGCTCGACCTCGGGCTGCTCAAGCGGCGTTCCGTTGCTGGCGAGCTCTACGACCATCTGCTCGACTGTCATGGGGCGCTTCCGGCCCCGAAGAATCTTGTAGACAGGATCGTGGGCGACCTTCGAGACCTCGACGAGGGGCCGCGGCTCGCCGGTCTTCAGCAGGGCGTTTTTGATCGCTATGCCGAGCGCCTTCGCGACCGGCGGAGGGAAAGCATTTCCGATCTGACGGTATTTAGATGTCTTGCGACCGAGGAACTCCCACTCGGCGAAGTCCTCACCGTGCCACCCCTGGATTCGGGCAACCATTTCGACCGTCAGCATCGGGTGCTCGACACCTTTGACCCTCGGGTTCTTCGGTCCCGGCGGATCGTCGGCGACCCCCTTGGCGTCGATGCCCATACCCGCCCACGCCTCCTTCGCGCGGGACGGGCCAAGATCGGCACCGCCATGCTTTTTCGAGCCCCCCACGATGGTAGGGGCGATGTCGTTAGCCTGCTTGACCCAGGCTTCGAGCCTTTCTGAACTCCAATTTCCCTGGGCCATCAAATCCCGGAGCAGTTCGCCGACTGTAGGAGGACGCTCGGCATTCGGTTTCGGCCAGTGGAAGTATTCAGCATACTCCGACTGCAGGGCAATCAGCACGAAACGGGGTCGGAGTTGGGAGACTCCGAACTGGTCGGCCTGGAGCAGCCGCCACTCGGCGACGTAGCCGAGCTCCTGGAGGCGGTCGAGGACATGCTGCCGATACGCAGTGAAACGGCTCCTGCTCAATCCTTTTACGTTCTCCAGGAGAAGAGCTCTGGGTTTCATGCGGCCGCACAGCTCGACTGCCCAGGCGAACAGGTCGCGCTCGTCATTGGCGCCGAGCTGCTTGCCGGCAATACTGAATGGAGGGCAGGGAACGCCTCCAGCAAGTAGGTCCACATCCTTGTACTCGCTGAGATCCCAGTCCTCATCGAGTTTCCATGTCTTGGGGTCGGCTACATCGCCCACACGGACAGTGTCGTCGGCCTCTTTTTCGTCGTATCCCAGGACTTTGACAAGGTTATGGCGAAGTGTCCGGGCTGCGTTGTCGTCCAGCTCAATGGCGAGGCGGTGGCGGAAGCCAGCGCGTTCCAAGCCGAGCGACTGGCCGCCTGCGCCGGCGCAGATCTCCACGACCTCGAGCGGCTTGCCCTCGGCTGCTCCGGACAAGTTGTTCTCCCTTCAAGCACCCTGGGGACTGTCTACGGCCTGCGTTGCGTTCCGCCCGCGGGAATCCGGACATCCCGGTCGCAGCTCTGAGCCGGAGCGGGTACTCCATGCGCCTCAGTGCCCCGCTGGGCGGGACCACGAGCAATGTGGAAGTTTACGGTCGGGGCGACCAGCCGTCGACCTGCGCCGCGCTTCTATCGGAGTTCAGCCCTCAACTCTGCAAGGACCTCGGCCCGAGCCTCTGCCGGCAGCCTCCGGTACGCCGACCAGACGCGGTCGAGAGGGGTGGAGACGCGGCGGTTGCGCTCGATCCAACGGGCGAGCCGTCGCCGCTCCACCGGATCTAGGGTGCGGATGTCAGCCACGAGCTCGTCTGCCCTGGCTGGGGCTCCAGGCGAGCCGGCTCGGCAGCGCTTGCACTCAGTGAGCAGCAGCACCTCCTCACGGCCGTCCGGCAGGATCGTGGTACACCGGGTCACCGACAGTACCGCCGTCCTGTTGGGGTCGTCAGGGTATTCCTCGCCGCCTGAGATGCCGCAGACTGTGCACAGGAAGTCGTCTCTCTCCATGACAGCCCTGATCTCCTTGGCGGACAGGGCGTTCTTGGGAGCGGCGGCGCGCCGCTCCCTCGGATCCCAGACGGCGGCTCCCGCCTTGAGGAAGCGCTGCTCCTCGGTCGTCAGACTGGCATCCTCGGTGTTGGCTAGGATGACCCAGCCGTAGTCGCGCAGATCGCGCACGCGGCGGTCGATCTGCGAGACGCCTGGGAAGGAAGCTCGGAGCTGCTCCTTGGTGAAGGTGTTGCCCTCGCCTACCTCCTGGATGAGCCATAGAGCAGCCCGGACCATACTGCCTGCTTTGAGGCCTGCGGCGTTCCAGGCAGGTGCGTTCACTCTGTCTCCCCCTAACCACGAAGCGTGGCAGCATGCCAGTCCGAGCGGCCGAAGCGTTTCGGGCCACGAAACCCACGGCGGTCGCTACGCTAGCTTGCCGGAGGGACTTTGTTTATGGTTGCGAGCTTTGGTATCCCGCCCGAGGGTGAAAAGATCAGGGCGCTCGTCCAGGAGCGGCTGAAGCAGGCGATAGCTGAGGACGGCGCCAAGGTAACCGTCGACTGGCGGGATGCCGAGCAGCGGCACCTCTATGTGATCTCCATGCCGGTCAGCATGCTGTACTTCAACCCGGACACTCACCGTGTCCGGGCCCAGCGCACCCTTGACCCTGAGCGCAACCGGGTCCTCAACGAGCAGCCCTGGAGCGAGGAAAGCCAGGAGTACCTCCGCTACCTGCTGACCCGGGACCCCAAGGATCTCAGCAAGACGGATCCTGACTACGCAGCACTCCTCGACGAGTTGGAAGAGTTCGGCCAGCGGGACCCGGGGATCATCAGCCCGTCCGGCATCCTCGTCGATGGCAACACCCGGTGCGCAGCACTGCGAGAGCTGGGGAAAGAGTACATCCGCGTCGGCGTCTTGCCTGAGGACACCAGTCGGCAGGACATCAACAGGGTCGAGCTGTCCCTGCAGCTGCGCCGCGACAAGCGCCGTGACTACTCCTACCTCAACCGGCTCATAGCTGTGGAGGAGGAGCTTGCGGCAGGGCGAAAGCAGGAGGACGTCGCCAGAGAATTCAACATCAAGCTGCCGACCCTCAAGCGGGACCGCTGGGTCTACGAGCTGATTAACGACGCCATCGACCGCAGCAAGGCCGAAGGCGGGGTGACTCTCCGCCTGGTGGACTTCGAAGACCACCAGGAGAAGCTGCGGGAGCTGGCGCGCGACTACGCCAGTTTGGCTGCAGCAGACCCCGACGCGGCTGAACGGCTGAAGGAAGCACGTCTCGCCATGGTGGTCCTGGGTCTCCCCAAGACGACGCTCCGCCTCGCCGAAGCCGACTTCTACACCCGCTATCTCGAGAAGCGGCTCCCCGACTCTCTTCGCCCGGATACGGAGGAGAACACGGCATCGCAGGGCATACCCGGGCTCGACGACGTCGTCCTCCCCGATGACGCGCCCGAAGTCAAAGCCGTCCGAGACCTCACAGACAAGCTGTTGAAGGCGGATGCGGCCAGGAGAGCCCCGGACAAGCTCTCTCCAGCCGAAGTCTCTAGCGCGAACGCGGTCCTCTCTGTCGCCGGGGAGGTGTTCGCTACAGCAACTGACCTCGCTGGAAAAGACGTTCAGCTGCGGAAGCGGAAGACTGCTGTTCCGGCGCGGATAACAGACGCTGCGGAATACATCGACCAGTGCGCCGCTGAGTTCGCCGAAGCCAAGGCCAAGCGCGCTCTGGACGAAGACGCCTTCGATGATGCCCTGATCACTCTGCGTGACAGCTTGACTCGCCTAGCCAAGCAGGCCGGAAGGGCCTTTACCTCCCCTGGCGACGGCGTTGATTGGCTGCTCAACGCTACAAAGGACCGGTGACAGTGGGCGACGGCGCAGGACCGAGCCTCGAGATCGGTTTTGGGGACGATGCAGTCACTGCCCGACTGAATGTGCGTAAGGACCGCCAAGCTGACCTGCGACGGCTCGCCTTGCGGTTCCAGAGCGGCATCCAGCGCACCCCGAGCATCCTCGATGTCGAGATCGACGACCTGCTCAGCAACCTCCGCGCCCTTAGAACGTGGCCAGAGCCCGGCAGCGTGCGCTGGGACCCGCAACTAGCCAACCTGGCCAAAGACTCCGCCATCGGCGCACAGACTGTTGCCCAGCGGCTCGGCTCGGCAGCACCGATCGAAGCCGAGCTAGCTCCAGAGAACATCGAAGAACTCCTCGGACCCCTCTGGAGAGGCAACCTCACCTCCTTCCAGCGCCGCGACCTTGCCAAGCTGCTGTCGCTGCGCCATGGCGCGAACTTCTCTGTACCGGGGGCCGGCAAGACCCGTGTCGGCCTGGCTGTGTTCCAGGCGCTCCGCCAGCGCGGGGAGGCCGAGCGGCTGCTTGTTGTCGGCCCAAAGTCTTCCTACGAGTCCTGGCTATACGAGAACAAAGTGTGCTTCAGTCTGCCTCTGCGGATGTCCGTGTACGGCAAGGGCTCCGACCCGTCAGCTGACGTGCTGCTCATCAACTACGAGCGGCTGGACGGCGCCACCGACGATCTCGCCACCTGGCTCTCGGCGCGGCCCTCGCTGCTCCTGCTGGACGAAGCTCACCGAATGAAGGCCGGCTCCCGAGGCGTCTACGGATCAGCGTGCCTAGCTCTCGGGCCGCGGGCCCGGCGCCGACTCATCCTGACCGGGACGCCGGCGCCTAACGGAGCCAAAGACCTGGAGAATTTGTTCGGGTTCGTCTGGCCGGGCTACGGCCGGCAGCAAGTGATCCAAGCTGTCGGCGACGGCGACCTTGCTAAGGCGAGCCTGGTCCTCCGCCCCCTGTTCGTCCGCACAACGAAACGGGAGTTGGGCCTTCCCCCGGTCAGGACGACAATCAGGCCGCTCGAGTTGCCGCCCCTGCACAACGAGATCTACGAGGCGCTTCTCGGTAGATTCTCCGCCCGCGCCACCGGATCAGAGGCCGATTTCCTGGCATGGGGCAAGATCACGGTCTACCTGCTGATGGCCGCGACCAGCCCCGCGCTCCTCCATGCAGGGAGCACCCGCTACGAACCGCTGGAGTACCAGGTCCCGCCTCTGCAGGTGCCGCGGGGAACGCAGCTATATGACCTGCTGCGCGAACTGCCGAGCTACGAGTTGTCGCCCAAGTACCGCGAAGCGCTAGCTATCGTGGATGCCAACGCTGCCCAAGGCCGGAAGACCCTGGTGTGGTCTACCTTCATCCGCAGCCTCAACACCCTCGAGCGCATTCTCAAGAAATTCCAGCCAGCGGTAGTCCACGGCGGTACAGACGACCGCGAAGCAGAGATCTCCCGATTTCGCAACGACCCCGACTGCATGGTACTGCTGTCGAACCCGGCAACCCTCGGAGAGGGCATCAGCCTCCATCACGACTGCCACGACGCGGTCTATATCGACCGCGACTTCGCGGCCGGTCGCTTCTTGCAGAGCCTGGACCGGATCCACCGGCTCGGCTTGGACCCCGAGACCGAGACTCGTGTCACCGTCCTGGCTTCAGAGAAGACCATCGACGAGGTTGTGAAGCTGAGGCTTGATCAAAAGCTCGAGTTCATGGGAACCGTGCTGGACGACCCGGGTGTGAGGCAGCTCTCCGATCTTGATGAGGAGCCTGCCGTCGGCGGCGGCCTCGACGAGGAAGACCTCCAAGCGCTGATGGGCCACTTCCGTGCCCGTGCTTCCTGATCCCGTTCTCCGAGCTGCTGTGCGCTGGATGGAGAAGCTGCCCGCCGTCGGCAGGGCGAGGTGCCGGTCGCTGTTTACAAACCACGCCGAATACAGTGACATCAGCCCTACGCAATACGACGCCGCGTATAGATGGCTTGACGAGTGCGGGCTCCTCCACGGCTCAGACAGCGCACTACCAGTCAGCCAGCGTGTGTTCCGGGCAGCTATCCTAACCGGCGACGCTCCATGGTTCCCGGACGCCGACCTCCATGTACGGGAGCCGACCGAACTGCCGATCGACGCGGCCCGGGCCGCCGAAACGCTCGGGCTCAGCGAACTCCAGGCGTACCAGGAGATCCACGCTGTCCAGGGCAAGGTCGATGCTGCAGAACGCTCGCGGATCGGCGCTGCCGGCGAGGCCGCCCTCGTTGAGCTACTCACATCCTCGACAACCGCGAGAATCGAGCATGTCGCTTCACATTCCGACGGGTACGGCTATGACATCGCTGTCCTTGCCGACCGGTGCCGCCTGCACGTAGAAGTCAAAGCCACCACGCGGCGCAACCGCATGACCTTCTTCCTGTCACGCCGCGAATACGACGTGATGCAGCGCGACCACTTCTGGCAGCTCGTCGTCCTCAAGCTCACGGATCAGCTCGAGATTAACGCTGTCGGCTGTGTCCCTAGCAACTGGATCGAAGACCAGGCCCCGAGCGACCAGGGGCTGCACGGACGATGGGAATCGTGTCGGATCGACGTCCCGCCCGAGCAAGTGGTAGAAGGCATCCCGCGTCTCGCCCCTATCCTGGCTCCAACAGCCTCGCCGCTGCTGCGCGGATGAACTGCGGAATACGCCTAGCTGGAGCGACGGCGCGACCTGACTGTCTCGCAGACGACGCGGGCGCAGTGGTCGGCTGACTCGTGCTCCCAGAACCGCAGCACGACCCATCCGGCTTCTGCGAGACGTGCGTCCGTGTCGCGATCACGCTCCATGTTGCGACCGATCTTCCCGCGCCAGTACTCCGGGTTGGTCTTGGGCGGTACAAAGTGCTCAGGACAGCCGTGCCAGAAGCAGCCGTCGATGAAGACGGCGACCCGAGTCGGCCGGAAAACCATGTCAGCAGTACGTCGCATCCCTGGTAGCGGCTTAGCAGCCACCCGGTAGCGCAATCCGGCGGCGTGGACGAGCGACCGGAGGGCGAGCTCTGGCGATGTGTCGCGGTTTCGGTTGCCCAGCATGCTGCGGCGGTTTGCGGCCGACGATGCCCACGAGCCTTCCGGAGGCGTCCAAGCCACGTCGCCTACCGCACTGCCGTCAGCTGCGGGACCCACTCGTCCCGCGCCGCGATGGCCCGACCCCACGTCTCTTCAAGCTCCCGTTCACCGATTCGCTTGGGGCCAGAACTCGCCCGGGGCAGCGCTGGCTGCCCCGCCCCGACGGGCACCTCCGAAAGGCCGGTCGCCCTTGGCCCCATGCTGCCCGTCAGCGTACTCCAAGCGTCCATCACGTAACACCTAGACCTTGCGGAACTCGCAACCATCGTCGCCGACCTCGCTGCAGCTCGACCAACTCATCGCCGCAACCACTCGTCGTTCGAGTACCAGACCACTTGCTTGACCCCTGGCAAAAAGTCCACCCTCGGCCGCCAGCGGCCCCCGCCTGTGATCAGAATGACGCTGCTCCTAGGGTGCGAGGCATTAGAGGCGACGTCCACTTCAATGCAGTGCGTGCAGCGCTGCGGCTGGCAGGGGCCCGCGAGCACCGCCAGCGCAACTGAGTGGGATCAACGAGCCGGGAGTGGTTGTCGCTGTACCGTCCGGACCTTGGGCTCGTGTTCCGCAGCGCAGGGAGGCTGCCGACCACCGCCGCGGTGCAGCGCGATCGCGTTCAGAGCCTCCGGGCCCACACATACCGCCCTCTGAAATATTGCAACGGATTGGACTGCCGGTCTCATCGCCTGCGCCCTCCGTGACAGCAGCGAGACACCGCGGTCTATGGTCGGCGGAGCGCTGTGAAGGTGAGGTGAACGTTGTGTGCCGGTCCTTCCGAGCGTGAAAAAAAATGGAATCTGGACGGGGAGGCATAAAGTACACCGAGCGCCTGGACGGATACGGCATACCGGTCTACTCTCCTGTGATCACGAGCTTCTCGGCGGCCAGGACAGGAAGGCGCTCGCGGCAGTGGAAGAGAAAACACTCCCTACGCAGATACCTCTTGAGCAGATTCGCATGGTGAAAGCGCTGATCAAAGGGTCTGGGGTCACCCTGGGCGCCATCTCAGAAGACAGCGAACGCGCGGCAAAAGCCTACAAGCCGCTCTGCCCCGATCTGCCAGCGCGCCTGAGTACGGCGACTATCAGCCGCATGGCGACGGGGAGTGCTCTGAAGGCCCTGAAGAAAGGCAACCTTCGGCTGCTTCATCTAACGGTCCATTATTTGCAGTGTGGAAAGCGGGAGGCGGCCGCAGTGTCGCCCAAGGCCGCAGAAGCCGCGACTTCATTCGCAAAAACTGTACTGGCTGCCGGTACCGCGCCCAGGGGGGCGGTTACCAGCTTCTACAACCCGAACGACCCGCGCCATGACCGCACCGCCGACCTCTTCGGCGAATATGGAATCGGCTTGATCGAGTGCGCGATCGCACAAGAAGATGGGCCCACCTTTCGAAAGCTCGCCATACTCCAGTGGCTCTCAGGCAACACTGACGACGCACGATACTGGAACCAGCGCGCACACGAGGCGGGGCAGGGCAGCCCGGAAGACCTGGATGCTGGGATCGCGGCGCAGGAAGCGTTCGCGGCCGGGCGCTGGTATCTCTACAGTGAGCGTCGGGCAGTCGCCGAGATCTATTTCACCCTCGCTGCCGACGCGGGCCATGCAGATGCCGCTTTCCTGTTGGGCGACATGCTGGAAATGACGCAGCAGAATGCAGATGCTCTGCGCTGGTTTTACGTCGCGAAGAGCAACGGGCACAGCGAGGCCGGCAAGCGGCTGTCTGCCCTGAAATCTCAGGGCAACGAGAGGGCCGTATGGCGCTGATCGCAAGTCGAGGGCCGCAGAAGGAATGCACGCTCACCGCCGACCTGCTGCACGGTGCGGATCAGAGCAGAAGGCGCCTACCTGGGGGCCGACGGACTTGACTGCAGGGAGGTACTGACCACCCGAAGCCGACGAGGAAGCCATGCCGCAGCAGGATCCGGCGCGACCAGTCGAGAGGGCCTGCGCTCGGGCTTCGCCACTACCTGCACGAACGCAAGAAGCTGTCCAGACACACGAGCGGCCCCGGCGGGCGACGGGGACGCCTCAGGTCCACGCAGAAAGAGTAAACTCAGTGAGCAACTCGAATAATAACAGCGACGACGCTTGCTTCCGCAAGAAGATCCTGCTCCTGCGCTGCATCGACCTCGTCGTCGGCGTCGTGATCCGAATCGTGGGCGAGGTCGTGCGCACTTTCGTGCGCTGAAGTGGCTGTCCGCAGAATACATTCGACGCAGACCAACCGGTGGGCGTCCGGGTGCCCGGACGCCCGCTCTGCAACCTAGTGCAGCTATAGAAACTGTCCAAAAGTTCCAGGCAGTTCCTTGTGAACGTCGCGTGGGACGTTGGCGCCCGCGCATTCATTCTGGACACCATGGTCGATCCAGTGCTTCGCCGCTCTGGGGCCGACGCCGGACTCGCCGCTGCAACCGTCGAAGACGCCCGGTGGCGCAGTGCGAATGGTTGCCCGTTGGCTTGGAGCCAACTCGTTCCACTTCACACTCGCGGCGGACTGCAGGAACAGGGGTGAAGGGCGGGTTGGTAGGTGAGTTCTTGGATGTGAGCGTCCATGGTGTGGGTTTCGATCAATTACAGATCGAAGTCGGCGGCGCCGTCGAAGACCGGGTCCAGGCCGGTCTGGCCGATGATCAGTGGGAACACTGTTCCCTGGACGCGGTCGACCATGCCGGCTGCCATCAAGGCGCGGTTCATCGCCAAGCTGCCGTGGGAGCGCAGCGGTACGTCGGATCCCTGCTTGAGACGGGCGGCGACCTCGACAGCATCGCCGTTCGCGACGGTTGCGTTCGGCCAGTCGAGGGGTTCTTTCAGCATGGTCGACACCACTGTTGCCGGAGTTCGTCATGCGTGTGTCCCCGGGGTCACGCACGTCGGAATCCTCGGTGCTCGAGGCCAGGATCGTGCGAATTCGCGATAGGTGTTGGCGCCGAAGACCATTCGCTGGTCCTCGTCGTACAGGGCAAGGCGGTGGTCGAGGAGTTCGGAGCCTTGCTTGCCCCGGTAGCCGGTCCAGGCACCATCGGCGGCGCCGAAGCCATAGAGGCCGGAGAAGACGTCGAACGTGTAGGTAGCGGTCATGCTGCCCTCCTCGGGTGCGGCTGCTCATGTGTCGGGCATCTCATATACAGACCGGTCGCCACGGCGTGCTCGCCCCTCCGGGCTGTGCCGTGGCCTTCCGGTTCGCGGCGGCCCTCTTGGTCGAGTGCGTTGTGTCGGAATTGGGGGTTTGGGGGGCAGGTGGCGCGGTGGCGGATCACCATGTGAGGCGTCGTCGGTTCGCGTCTGGAACGGGATGGTGATGGGTGTGAGTGAGGTCGAGGTGCCGGTGCAGGGGGCGGAGGAGCCGGTTTCGGAGGGGTCCTGGTTGGGGCGGGGGGTCGCGTTGTTCACGCCGGTGTTCGCGGTCGCGGCCGGGTGGCTGGCGGGGGTCGTCGCGCAGTGGGTGCCGGGGGCGCACCTGGACGAGACGCAGGTGACCTCGTTCATGGTGGCGGCGACCACGGCGGCGCTCGGGGCCGGGTGGAAGTGGTTGCAGGGGTGGCAGCAGCATGAGCGGCTCGTCGCCGAGGGGAAGGCCGCGCCGGTGAAGACGCGGACGAAGGCGGCCAAGTAGGGCGCTCGGGCACCGCGGGGCCGGCTTCCTATGCTGGGGGCGGGACGTCGGCCGGAAGGCGGTGGTCGCGGTGGTGTCCGTCGAGGAGTTGCGGGAGTTGCCGGCCGAGGAGCGGGCCGAGCTGCTGCGGGCGCTGATCGCGCTCGGGGACGAGGACCCGCTCGAACTGCCGCGGTACCGGCGGCGGCGGGGGCTCGTGCTGGTCTTCCTGGTGGCCTGCTGTGCATGGCTCATCCCGTGGACGGTCGTGCTCGGCCTCACGCTGCCGCAGCACTACACGTCCGGGCAGTGGAGCGCGGCGTGGATCGGGTTCGATGCCGCGTTGACGGCGGCGTTCGCGTTCACGGCCTTCGCGGTGTGGCGGCGGCTGCAGATGGCGATCCTGGGGCAGCTCGTCACGGGGACGCTGCTGGTGTGCGACGCGTGGTTCGACGTGATGCTGTCGTGGGGGTCGGGGGAGTTCGCGGTCAGCGTGGCGACGGCGCTGCTGGGCGAGCTGCCGTTGGCGGTGCTGTTCTTCATGGGGGCGCGGACGCTGGTCCTGACGACCGTCCGGGCGCTGTGGGTGCGGGAGGGCAGGACGGGGCCGGTGCCGCGGTTGCGGGAGGTCCGGTTGTTCGCCGTCGAGGAGCGGCCCGGTTCTGTCGGTGGCGGCGGTTAGGGTCCGGGGTGTGAGCGAGGAGACGGTTGTCTGGGGGGAGCTGCGGGCGGGCGGGTTCCTGCACGGGGTGCGGGAGGCGCACCGCGAGGCGACGCTGGCCGTGTTCGGCGGGTTGAGCCGGGCGGCGGGGTTCACGGAGCGGTCGTACGGGGTGACCGCGTTCGACGTGCTGACGTCCTGGATCGACCGGGTCTTCGAGGGCGACCACCGGGTGGTGCGGGACGACCTGAACGGGTCGCCCGGGTGGCGGTACGGGAAGTACCGGGTGCTGTTGAAGCGGCACGAGTTCGGGGCGGTGCGGAAGATCAGGTGGGACCGGGACAGTCCCACCAAGCAGGCGGTGGCGCGGCAGGAGTACGCGGACGACCGGCAGCTCGCGCTGGACGTCGGGGTCGGGGGCGACACGCCCGAGGTCGTGACGCTGGTCCTCGCGCACAGCGCGAGCGACGAGCCGCTGGAGATGGAGCTCTTCCTGGGACGTCCCCGGTGGAACGCCGACGGCGGGACGGCGTGGCACTGGGTCCGGGAGCTGGACGACGCGCTTGGGGGTGATCCACGCCGTAAGCTCGTCGAACGGACGATGCCGCTCTGGGACGACGAGGCCGACGTGCCCGTGCGGCTGCGCGAAGAGACGAGCACTGAAACGGCATAGTGAACGATGAGCGAACGGCTCGGCGGGTCGCCGAGGCGCGGCTGCTGTTCGACTGCGAGCGGCTGACGCTGGCCCGGCGGCTCAGGGGGCTGCGCAAGAACCAGCTCGCGCAGGCCGTGGGGAGCACGCCGCGGGCGATCGGGCAGTACGAGGCCGGGGTGCAGCGCCCCGAGGACGCGGTGGTGTCGCGGCTGGCGTTCGCGCTGGGGGTGCCGGTCGAGTTCTTCCGGGGCGGGCGCGGGGGCGTGTCGCTGGACGGCGCGCACTTCCGGTCGCTGAGGTCGACCAGCCAGATCGAGCGGGACCAGGCCCTCGCGTACGGGCGGATCGCGGCGGACGTGGTGGCGGCGCTGGAGGAGCTCGTCGATCTGCCGGTCGTGGACGTCCCGGAGTACATGGTGCCGCCGGACGAGATCGCGGGCGGCGGGCCGGTGGAGGCGGCGCGGGTCGCGCGGAAGGCGCTGGTCGGGGAGCCGGGTCCGGTGCCGCATGTGGTGCGGACGCTGGAGGCGCGGGGCGTGGTGGTGCTCGTCCTGCCGGACGCGGCGGAGCGGGTGGACGCGTTCAGCGTCGGGCTGCACCCGCGTCCGATGGTGTTCTTCAATCCGGTGAAGGCCGACTACTGGCGGAACCGGTTCGACGGCGCCCATGAGCTGGGGCATCTGGTGATGCACGCCGACGCGGAGCCGGGCGGGAAGATCGTCGAGGACCAGGCGCACCGGTTCGCGGCGGAGTTCCTGATGCCGGCCGAGGACATCGCGGGCGAACTCCCCCGGTCCGCCGACTGGGACCGGCTCGGCGCGCTGAAGGCGGAGTGGGGCGTCAGCATCGCGGCGCTGCTGTACCGGGCCCGCACGCTGCGCGTCATGGAAGATGGTGTGTACCGGAACGCGATGGGCGCGTTGAGCTCGCGCGGATGGCGGCGGCAGGAGCCGGGCCCTGCGCGCGCGCTGGAGCAGCCGACGATGCTCACGCGCGCGCTGGAACTCGTCGCGGCGGCGGGCACGGACCGCGACGCGCTGGCCGAACGCGCCCGGGTCACCCGCGCCGACCTGGACCTTCTCGTCCCGCACCGCTGACCCCGGCCGCCGCGCCCGGCCCGTCGCTCCGCGAGGGTGCGGCGGGGCTTTCGGGACGGGGGCGGTCGTGCGGCGTACAGTGGGGTGCGAGCGAGGGGTTTTCGATGCGGGCGGCCAAGTCCGCGTCCCCCTGCTTTCCCGATACTCGGTCTCCGAGGAGGCCAGACAGGTCCGGCGCACGTGACGCCGCAACACCGTCGCCTTCCGCCCGCGGACGGGCGCCTCCCGCGCGGCGGCGCGCACGCCACCGCCGCCGCGAACCGCCGAGCCGGCGCCACGAGCGCCGCAGGCGCGACGGGCGCCGCAGGCGCGACGCGCGCGAGGCGCACAACGCGCACCAGGCGCACGACGGAGCGCGCCTTTGGCCGCGCTATCGCCGGGGACCGGTATCCGCATACTTGGGATCGGAGATCCACATGCCCACCCGCACCGCCTCGACCGAGGTCGGGCTGAGCCGCGAGCAGCGCGCGGACCACACCGTCATCGCCCTCGACGGCGAACTCGACATCGCCTCCACGCCGTCCCTGCGGGAGCGGCTGCACTCCGAGCTGGCGGACGTCGCGCTCGCGGACCCCGGTCCGCGCGTGGTGCTCGACCTGTCCGGCGTGACGTTCTGCGACGCGTCCGGGCTGGCGCTGCTCATCGACGCGCGCCGCCGGACCGGGCCGGGCGGCACCGTCGTCCTCGACGGCCCGCGCCCGCAACTGCTCAGGCTGCTGCGCGTCACCGGCCTCGACCGGGTGTTCACCGTCCGTTCGCTGGGCGGCGCCGCGGAGTCGCGGCGCGCCCGTTCGGTCGCCGCGTGACCGCGGAGGCGGACCTCCACGGGGAGAGCGGGACGGGCGACGATCCGCTCCCGAGCGCGTGGGGCGCTTCGCGGGTCTCCCGGGACATGGCGGACGACCAGCGGTCGGCGGCGTCGTTCGAGCTGATGGCGGCGGTGCTGGACGGCACCGACCTGCCCGAGCTGCTGAAGCTCGTGGCGACGCAGGCGAGGGGGCTGGCGCATGTCCCGCTGGCGTTCATCGCCTTGCCGGTCGAGGACGGCCACCTGCTGCGGATCGACGTCGCGGTCGGAGCGGACGCCGAGCGGGTCCGAGGGCTGGCGGTGCGGCGCGGCAAGTCGATGCTCGGCCGGGCGTTCGCGTCGCGCCGGGCGCTGTCGGCGCGGATCGTCGACGACCAGACGCTGACCCGGCTTCCGGCGGGCCCGATCCTGATCCTGCCGCTGGAGACGGGCGAGACGACGCGAGGGGTGCTCGCCGTCCTCGGACGCCCCGGCGCGCAGCCGTTCGGGCCGGGCACCGCCCGCCAGCTGCTGCTGTACGCGGACATGGCGGCCCGGCTGGTCGAGCTCGCCGAGGACCGCCGCGCCCTCCGGGCAGGGTCCGCCGGCGACGGGCACGGGCCAGGGCACGGCGAGCCTCGCCCGCCGTGGGGCACGGGAATGTGAACGGCCCGCGGCGCGGGGGCGGCCGCGAGCCGCAGGCCGTGGGATATTTCCGCCGCGCGGCGGCGGTGCCGCCGATTTCGTGATTTCGGCGGCGGGAGACGACGGGGTTTCGTGCGGTGTTCCAGGATGGCGCGGAGGCCGGTCTCAGAGCTTGAAAAGCTTGGCGAACGGGGCGAGAATCCTCACCTTGCGGGTTCCGAAGTCGACCAGGACGGCGCGTCCGGGCTCGACCTCCAGGACGCGTCCGAGACCGTACTTGTCGTGGGTGACCTGGTCGTCCGGATCGAACTCCTTGGCGGGCGGTGCCGCGGGCGGAGGCGCGAAGGGACTGGTGGGCAGGTGTCGCCGCTTGGCGGGCCGGAAGGGTTTCATTCCTGCCAGTATGCGCCTGGCCGGGCGTTCGCGGGGAGTCCCCCCGGCGGTTGCGGGCAAAATTCGAAGACCCGGTTCCGTCCGCCCTACCATGTGGTAGCGTAGGAAAAGTTGCGGTTCCCATAGACATGTATGTGCGCCTGACGGTTCATCCTCGGGCGCATTTTTTGTTGTTCTGGATCTTCCGGATGGGCCATCGCGGCGCCGTCCCGCGCACGGTGTGCGGGACGGGACCGACCCAGAAGGAGACGATATGGCCACCGGTACCGTCAAGTGGTTCAACGCGGAAAAGGGCTTCGGCTTCATCGAGCAGGACGGCGGCGGCGCCGACGTCTTCGCCCACTACTCCAACATCGCCGCCCAGGGGTTCCGTGAGCTCCAGGAGGGCCAGAAGGTGTCGTTCGACGTCACGCAGGGCCAGAAGGGCCTGCAGGCGGAGAACATCGTCCCCGCCTGACCGGGGACCGGCGGGGGGGGGGGGGCCCCCCCGCCCCCCCCCGGGCCCCCCCCCCCGCCGCACGACGCTCCCAGGGGGCGACCCCCCTTTTCACACGCGCGCGGCGCGACCGCGCGCACCGGTTCGTTCTTGTAGCTCTTCGCCGCGCACGGCCGCGCATGCGGAGCACTCCCTCGGGACGCAACCGCTTCCGAGGAAGGCTTCACCATGACCATGCCCCATAACGGCCGCCCGACGGCCCGAGGCGGCTCGCCCCGGTCGCGTTCCGGCGGCCGCCGCCGTCCGGCGCAGGCCCCGCAGGGCGCGAAGGCGCAGCGGCCGGACACCGAGTTCGCTCTGCCGGAGACCCGCACCCCGCCGCTGCCGCCGGTCGAGTCGTTCGACCGGCTGGCGCTGCCGCCGCGGATGCTGGCCGCGCTGGCCGCGCAGGGCGTCACGGACCCGTTCCCCATCCAGGCCGCGACGCTGCCGAACGCCCTCGCGGGGCGGGACGTCCTCGGACGCGGCCGCACCGGCTCCGGCAAGACCCTCGCGTTCGGGCTGGCGCTGCTCGCCCGCACGGCGGGCCACCGCGCCGAGCCGCACGCGCCCCTCGCCCTGGTCCTGGTCCCGACGCGGGAGCTCGCCCAGCAGGTCACCGACGCGCTCGCCCCGTACGCGGACGCCGTCGGCCTGCGGGCCGCCACGGTGGTCGGCGGCATGTCGATCACCCGCCAGGCGAACGCGCTCCGGCGCGGCGTCGACGTGCTGATCGCCACCCCGGGACGGCTCGCCGACCTCGTCGAGCGCGGCGACTGCCGGCTCGGCGACGTGCGGATCACCGTGCTGGACGAGGCCGACCAGATGACCGACATGGGCTTCCTGCCGCAGGTCACCCGGCTCCTGGAGCGGACCCCGGCCGGCGGTCAGCGGATGCTGTTCTCCGCGACGCTGGACCGCAACGTCGACCGGCTCGTCCGCGGGTTCCTCGACGACCCGGTCACCCATTCGGTCGACCCGGCGGCCGGTGCGGTCACCGCCATGGAGCACCACCTGCTGCACGTCTCCGACACCGACAAGCAGGACGCCACCGCCGAGATCGCCGCGCGCGAGGGCCGGGTGATCATGTTCGTCGGCAAGAAGCACGGTGCCGACCGGCTCGTCCGCAAGCTGGCCGCGCGGGGGATCCGCGCCGCCGCGCTGCACGGCGGCAAGTCCCAGTCGCAGCGCAACCGCGCGCTGGAGGGCTTCCGCACCGAGGACATCACCGTGCTGGTCGCCACGAACGTCGCCGCCCGCGGCATCCACATCGACGACCTCGACCTCGTCGTCAACGTCGACCCGCCCGCCGACCACAAGGACTACCTGCACCGCGGCGGCCGGACGGCCCGCGCGGGGCGTGCGGGGACCGTGGTCACGCTCGTCCTGCCCGACCAGCGCCGCGAGGTCGCCGACCTGATGGCCCAGGCGGGCATCAGCCCGCGCGTCACCGAGGTGCGTCCCGGCGACGGCGAGCTGGCCCGCATCACCGGCGCCCGCACCCCTCCGGCCCGTCCCGCCGTGCAGAACCCCGCCCCGTCGCGCGGCGCCGAGCAGGCCAAGGACACGCCCGGCCGGAGGTCCCGCCGCGGCGGCGGCTCCGCGGCCGGCGGCGCGCAGCGGAAGAACACGCAGGACACTCCCGCGGCCCGCACGTCCTCGGCGGACGCGGCCCCCGGGCGGAGGTCGCGCCGGGGCGGCGGCACCGCCGCCGGCAACGCGCAGCGCGACACCGCCCAGGACACCCGCTCGTCCTCGGCGGGGACCGCGGCCGGACGCCGATCGCGGCGCGGCGGCACGCACACGGACGCGCAGGGCGGCACGTCGCAGGGCAAGCCGCGCCGCCGGGTCTCGTCCCTGAACAGCTGACGTCCCGGAGCGGACGGCCTCAGGACGGGTCGGCGACCGTCACGGACGCCAGTCGTTCATCCCGCGTGGACACGACCGGGCCGCCGTCATCGCCGCCGGCCTTCCGGCCGGGCGTCCCGCGCAGGATCGGCGGGACGAGGAGGAACGCGGCGGCCGCGACCGGCATCGCGCCGCCCGCCAGGGCCGCAAGGCCCGGGACGGCCGGTTGCGCGACGCCCCAGGACGAGCCGAAGAACGCGAACCAGCGCGGCCGCTCGGGCTCCGGCGCGATCGAGGCGATCAACGCCTGCCACCGCCCCTGGAGGACGCTGTCGGCGACCGCCCAGGCGAGGTACGCGGCGACGGTGACCGGGACGGCCCGTCCGACGGCCAGGACCAGGGCGGCGGCGGCCAGGAGCCCGGTGCCGAGCGCGAGGACGCGTTCGTGGGGCAGCCGGTCCAGGGCGCGGCGGCCGAGGCGGCCGGTCAGCGGGGCGAGGACGGCGGCACCGGTCAGCGCGAGGCCCGGCAGCCAGGCGGGCGCACCGCGCTGGAGCAGCACCAGAGGCATGTACATGAGGACGGCGAGGTAGCCGACGGCGAAGGCGGTCCCCGCGACGGTCAGGCGGACGAGCCGCGCGGACGGCCGCCACGCCGCGTCCCGCACGGGCGGCCGGACGGGTTCGCGCGGCAGGAACGCCAGCGCGACGGCGGCCGCCGCGAGGGCCCGGACGCCCCGCTGCTCCCAGTCCGGCCCGTAGGCGGCGACCGCCGCCGACTCGAGCTCGCCGACGAACGCGGCGGCGCCGGGCGGGCGGTCCCCGGCCTGAGTCGCCACCCCCATAAGGAACAGCCGGCGCTTCGCCACGGGGACGTGCGCCAAGTGCGCCCCCGCGGGAAGGTTCTGGTTAAACAGCGCGCCGCGCTCGCCGGCCGCGAACGGCCGCCGCCCGGTCACGCACTCGACGAACACGCAGGTCGCGGCGTACACGTCGGTCGCGGGGGTGGCGGCCTCGCCGCGCCACTGCTCGGGCGCCATGTAGGCGGGCGTCCCGGCGGCGGAGCCCTGCCCGGCCAGCACGGCGACGCCGAAGTCGACGAGCTTGCTCAGCCCGTCCGGCCGGACGACCACGTTCGCGGGCTTGTAGTCGCGGTGGACGACGCCGACGGCGTGCGCGGCGGCGAGCCCGAGCAGCGAGCCCTTCAGCACGGTCAGCGCCGCCTCCGGCGCGAGCCGGCCGTGTTCGGCCAGCACCGCCTTCAGCGACGCGCCGTTCACCGCCTCCATCACGATCGCGGCGCCCTCGCCGCTCTCCACGAAGCGGAAGAGCCGCGCCACGTACGGGCTGGTCAGCCGGCCGAGCATCTGCGCCTCGGCGCGCAGCCCCGCGACGGCCGCCGGGTCTCCGCCGGTCAGGTACTTGATCGCGACGGGCGCGCCGGTCTCGGCGTGCCGGGCCAGTACGACGCGGCCCTGCGCGCCGCGGCCGAGCTCGCGATCCTCGACGAAGCCCGTCAGCCGCCAGTCCGCCATGCGCCCTCCTGGGGAAAGTAGTGGACCAGTGTCCCAACCGTCGATGACGCCGTCACCCGGGCGAAGGTTCGCGCCGACCGCGATCCGGAGGTGATATGGGACACACCGGACAGTGTGCCGGCGCGGGCAGTGGACCGTTCGAAGACACAGGTCACCGACCGGGCTTATCGAATTCTGACAAAGCCGCCGGCAAAACACGGCCATGAATGTGCACGGGGAATGTGCTAAAACCCGGATGGGGTTCGCCACGCGGAAGGATCTTGATGGGCGCAGTGGAGGCTCGGGCCGCCGGCCGGGCGGCAGGAACGGAACTGGTCGACACCGATCTCTATCCGCTGGACGAACCGGAGGGCGCGGGCTGGACCGCCGTCGTTTCCCGGGTCCGGGAGGAGCTGGCGAATTCCGGGTGCTGCGTGCTTCCGGACTTCATTCGCGGCGCATTGCAGGAGCGGCTGCGCACCGAATGCGCCGCCATCGCGCCGGACGCTCATTACGACGTCGAAACGGTGAACGCCTACAACATCGACATCGGCACGCCGCTGCCCGACGACCACCCCGGCCGTATCACCGTCGAGCGCGGGAACGCGTTCGTGGCCCGCGACCTCATCCCGCGCGACCTGATCGTCCACCGGCTCTATTCCGACCCGCTTTTCCAGCGGTTCGTGGCCGCCTGCTTCGGGCTGCCGCGCGTCCACGAACTGGGCGACCCGCTGTCCGGGCTCTGCCTGAACGTGGTGAATCCCGGCATGGAGCACCCGTGGCATTTCGACACCAACGAGTTCACGGTGAGCCTGCTGACGCAGCTTCCGGAGGACGGCGGCGTCTTCGAGTACTGCCCGAACATCCGGTCCGCGGCGGACGAGAACTTCGCCGACGTCCGCGCCGTCCTCGCCGGCGAGGGCGGGCGGCTGGTGCGGCGGCTGGTACTGCGCCCCGGTGACCTGCAGCTCTTCAAGGGGCGCTACTCCCTGCACCGGGTCAGCGAGGTGCGCGGGGACGTCGCGCGGCACACCGCGATCCTCGCCTACAGCGAGCGGCCCGGCGTGGTCGGCAGCGTCGCGCGCACCCGGCAGCTGTTCGGCCGGGTGCTGCCGGAGCACCTGGCGGCGGAGGGACGCGCCGTCCGGGTGGACGCGCTGCTCGACTGAAGCGAGAACCGCCCGGCCCATCCGCCTTCTCCAGGAAGGACCGCGACGTGCGCGTCGACACGACCGGAAAGATCTCGCTGGACCACATCTACACCGAGCCCGACCCGCGCGCCTACTTCGGCACCCTGCGGGGCCTCGACTACAACATCCCCGAACTGGCGAAGCCGCACTTCTCCGGGCTCATCGCCGAATACCGGGAGGCCCGCGGCGTGCCGGTCCCGACGGTCGTGGACATCGGCTGCTCGTACGGCATCAACGCGGCGCTGCTGAAATACGGCGCCACCATGGCGGAGCTGTACGATCGCTACGCCGGCCGCGACGCCGAACGGCTCACCCGCGGCGCCCTCCTGTCCCGCGACCGTGAGCTGGTCCGTTCCCGTGAAGCTGCGAATCGCGTCCGCTTCGTCGGTCTCGACGCGTCCGAGAACGCGCTCTCCTATGCGCTCGACGCCGGTTTCCTGGACGGCGCCGTGCACGCCGATCTCGAGGACCGCGATCCGACGGACGAGCAGGCCGCGCTTCTGGCCGGCGCCGATCTCGTCATTTCCACCGGCTGCCTCGGTTACGTCACCGAGCGGACGATCGCGCGCGTCGTCGAGGCGGCGGGCGGGCGCCGGCCGTGGATGGCGCATTTCATCCTGCGCATGTTCCCGTTCGACCCGGTCGCCGACACGCTGGCGGCGGCGGGGTACGAGACCGTCCGCCGCGACGGCCTGTTCCGGCAGCGGCGGTTCGCGACGGAGGAGGAGCAGGCGCTCGTGCTGGACACGCTGGCGGACGCCGGCGTCGACCCGTCCGGGCTGGAGGACGGCGGCTGGCTCTACGCGGGCCTGTACGTGTCGCGCCCGCGCGGGGAATGACCACCATCGGCCCCGGGCGTGCGGAACGCCCGGGCATGGAGAACGAGGGACGAAGTGAACCCCACCCCTGAACCGTCGGCCCGCACCTTCGGCAACGAGGACGCGCTGCCCCGGGTGCCGCTCCCCGCGCTCGACGAGACCTGCGAGCGGTTCCTGGAGTGGTGCGCGCCGCTGCTGACCGAGGCGGAGCTGGCGGAGACGCGCGCGGCGGTGGAGGCGTTCGCCCGGCCGGACGGCCCGGGCCGCGCCCTCCACGCCGCCCTGGAGCGCTACGACGCCGAGCCCGGCGTGCGCAGCTGGCTGGACACGTTCTGGCCGTACCGCTACCTCGGGCGGCGTGACCGGATCGCGTTGAACGCGAACTTCTTCTTCCTGTTCCAGGACACCGGGGAGCGGCAGCTGGAGCGCGCGGCCGGGCTGATCGCCGGCGCGCTGGACTACAAGCTGCTGCTGGACGCCGAGCGGGTCCCGCCGGTCCTGCAGCGCGGCGCGCCGCTGTCGATGGAGCAGAACAAGTTCCTGTTCTCCACCACGCGCATCCCGGGCGCCGAGCAGGACACCGTCCGCGCCCCCTACAGCGCCGAGTGGCCGGGGCCGTCGCAGGCCAGGCACATCGTCGTGTTCTACCGGGGCAACATCGTCCGGATGGACGTGATCGGCCCGGACGGCGTCCCGCACACGCTGGACGAGCTGGTCGCGGGCCTCGGCACGATCATGAAGGCGGAGCCCGCGCCGGAGCCGTCCGCCGGGCACCTCACCACCAAGGCGCGCGCCGAGTGGGCGGCGAGCCGGGAGGCGCTGCTCGCCGCCGACCCCGCCAACGCGCGGGCGCTGGACGACATCGAGACCGCGCTGTTCTGCGTCTGTCTGGAGGACGTCGCGCCGAGGAACGACCTGGAGGCGTGCGACAACCTGCTGCACGGCGACAGCGGCAACCGCTGGTTCGACAAGGCCGTCTCCCTGGTCGTCTTCGCCGACGGCACCGCCGGCATCAACGTGGAGCACTGCGGGCTGGACGGCACCACGATCCTCAGCTTCGTGGACGCGCTGCTCGGCGCGTCCGCGGAGGCGCACGCGCAGCGGTCCGGCGCCCGCTCGCAGGGCCTGCCGGCGATCGAGGCGATCGAGTTCGCGCTGGACGACGCGCTGCGCGCCGACATCCGGGACGCGGCCGCCGCGTTCGCCGCCTACGGCGCCGCGACCGCCACGACCTGCGTGTCGTTCGACGACTTCGGCTCCGAGCGCGCCAAGGCGCTGAAGACCTCCCCCGACGCGTTCGTCCAGATGGCGTACCAGCTCGCGCACAAGCGGGCGAAGGGCCTCACCGGCGCCACCTACGAGTCGATCGCCACCCGCCAGTACCGCAACGGGCGCACCGAGGCGATGCGGGTCGTCACCCCGGAGGTGCTGCGGTTCGTCGCGGCGATGGACGACCCGGGCGCGGGCGCCGACGCCCGCCGCGCCGCGTTCCGCGCCGCCGCCGAGGCGCACGTCCGGCGCGCCAAGGACTGCCAGGCGGGCCGCGCGCCCGAGCAGCACCTGTGGGAGCTGCAGCTGATCCAGAAGCGGCGCGGCGCGGAGCTCGGCGTCACCGAGCACCTCGCGCTGTTCGACTCGCCCGGCTGGGTGACGATGCGCGACGACTACCTGAGCACCAGCTCCGCGCCGTCGGTGAACATCCGGTACTTCGGGTTCGGGTCGACGAGCGAGCAGTGCATCGGTGTCGCCTACGTGCTGCTGCCCGACCGGTTCAACCTGTACCTGAGCACGCCGGAGCCGGTCGCGGGCGCCATGTACGACTTCGCCGACCGGCTCCGCGAGGCCGTCCGCGAGCTGCAGGACCTGCTCGCCGGGTAGCGCGCCCCGCCCGGGGGCGCGGTCGCCCG
>NZ_JBEYYT010000017.1:0-54253 GCF_040645715.1 Spirillospora sp. NPDC046719
CCGCTGCGCTCGCTGGCGCTCGCTCCGCGTGCCTGCCCGTGATGGTGGTTGGGGTTCAGGCCTGCGTGGTTGGGCTTCAAGCCTTGGTGGCCGGGGTTCAAGGCTGCGTGGTTGGGGTTCAAGCCTTGGTGGTTGGGGTTGGGCTCTGGGCAAATGGGAGGTGGTGGGCTAGAACGGAGTTCCGCAGCTGAGCCGGAGGTGTGCCGTGTGGAGCACCATGCAGGACTTCCCGCTGACCATCACCACGATCATGCGATACGGCACGCAGGTGTGCGGGTCCGCGGAGATCGCGACCTGGACCGGGGACGGCGCGCGGCGCCGGACGTACGCCGAGGTCGGGGAGCGCGCCGCCCGGCTCGCCGGGGCGCTGCGCGCGCTCGGGGTGGACGGTGACCAGCGCGTCGCCACGTTCATGTGGAACAACACCGAGCACCTGGAGGCGTACCTCGCGGTCCCGTCGATGGGGGCCGTCCTGCACACGCTGAACCTGCGGCTGTTCCCCGACCAGCTCGTGTACATCGCGAACCACGCCGAGGACCACGCCGTCATCGTGGACGGGTCGCTCATCCCGCTGCTCGCGCCGGTGCTGCCGCAGATGAAGACCGTCCGGCACGTCGTCGTGGTGGGCGACGGCGACACGGCGCCCCTGGAGGCGGCGGGCAAGGAACTGCACTCGTACGAGGAGCTGCTCGCCGCCGCGCCGCCGGAGTTCGACTGGCCGGAGATCGACGAGCGGTCGGCGGCGGCCATGTGCTACACGAGCGGGACCACCGGGAACCCGAAGGGCGTCGTCTACTCGCACCGGTCCGCGTACCTGCACTCGCTGTCGGTGTGCACCGGGAACGCGCTGGGGATGAGCGGCGCCGACGTCGTGCTGCCGGTCGTGCCGATGTTCCACGCGAACGCGTGGGGCCTGCCCTACGCGGCGATGCTGGCCGGCGCGGCGCTGGTGATGCCGGACCGGTTCCTGCAGGCGGAGCCGCTGGTGAGGCTGATCGAGGCGGAGCGTCCGACGATCGCGGGCGCCGTTCCCACGATCTGGTCGGACGTGCTGCGGTACACGCTGGAGCACGGGTCGGACCTCAGCTCGCTGCGGCTCGTCCCGTGCGGCGGGTCGGCGGTGCCGGAGGCGCTCATGCGCGGGTTCGACGAGATCGGCGTGCGGATCGTGCAGGCGTGGGGGATGACGGAGACGTCGCCGGTCGCGACGATGGCGCACGCGCCGGCCGGTGCGGAGGGCGAGCGGGCGTGGCAGGCGCGGGTCAGCCAGGGGCGGGTCCTCGCCGGGCTGGAGATCCGGGTGGTCGGGGACGGCGACGTGGTGCTGCCGAACGACGGGGACGCCGTCGGCGAGGTGGAGATCCGCGGCCCGTGGATCACCGGCGCCTACTACCGCGACGAGGACCCCGGCAGGTTCCACGACGGCTGGCTGCGCACGGGCGACGTCGGCAACCTCTCCCCCGACGGCTACATGGTCCTTACCGACCGGGCGAAGGACGTCATCAAGTCCGGCGGCGAATGGATCTCCTCGGTGGAGCTGGAGAACCACCTCATGGCCCACCCGGACGTGATCGAGGCGGCCGTCGTCGGGGTCCCGGACGACCGCTGGCAGGAGCGCCCGCTGGCGTCCGTGGTCGTCCGGGACGGCGCGTCGGTCACGGCGGCGCAGCTCAGAGAGTTCCTCACCGGCCGGGTGCCGAAGTGGCAGCTGCCCGAGCGGTGGACGTTCATCGCCGAGGTCCCGAAGACGAGCGTCGGGAAGTTCGACAAGAAGGTGCTGCGCCGCCGCTACGCGGAGGGCGGGCTGGAGGTCGAGCGGGTCGACTGAGCGAGGTGCGCGGCGATCGCGTCCTCCCATGACCGCAGGAACGCCGGGTACCCGTCGGCGAACGCGTCGAGGTCGGGCGCGGCGTCGGCGGTGAGGGCGGTCAGGTCGTAGACGACCTCGGCGGTGCTCCCGCCGTCCGGGTGCGGGACGACGGCGACGGTGACGGTCCCGGCGCGGAGGCCCGGTGTCACGCGGGCGTAGGAGACGTGCCGTCCGGGGTCGCGGGCGAGGACGACCCAGGTCGTCCGCTCGGTGCCGTGGACGGTCTCGAAGACCGTTCCCGGGGCGGTGTCGTCGGGGGCGCCGGCGGGGAAGAGCGGCCGCCAGCCGTGCACCCAGCGCTCCTCGCCGCGCGGCGTGAACAGCGCGAACGCCTCGCCGGGCGGCAGCGGGACCCGGACGGCCCCGGCGAGCCGGCGCCTCATCGGGCCGCTCCGTCCTCGGTGAGGGCGTGCGCGTCGGCGGCGGTGAGCGTCAGCCCGTACACGGACTTGAGCTGCCGGATCTTGCCGAGCGTCTCGGGGGAGAAGGGGGCGCTGCCGTCGAAGGCGTGCAGGGCGATGCCCTCGACCAGGTCGCCGAGCGAGATGTCGAGGTATTCGGCCAGCCCCTTGAGCACCTTCAGCACGTTCCGCTCGATCCGCAGGCCGGTCTGAACGCGGTCCACATGTACCATGGTACCAACATAACATCATCTGACCGGATTCTGACGCTCGGTCATGAACGGAGTGGTCACCGAGCGGGGCGTGCGCTTCGGCGTTCGGTCACCGGTATCGGCGTTTTCGGGGGATCGAGTGGTGTCGAACGGGCCAAGGGGTGTATGCAAGGTGGGCTGAATGTCCGGACGGCCCCTTTGGGGGCGACTCTCATGTCGGTGTCGGGGAGCGTGTATGCCCAGGTTGTCCCCCTCCGAAGACGTGGCGGACCGAAAACTGGTCCAGGGTCTGAACGAAGGCGACGAGGCGGCGCTGGGCACGCTCTATGACGAGTACGGTGAGCGCCTTTACGACTACGCGTTGTCAATGACGGGAGATGAGAAGACCGCCGCCGACATCGTCCACGACACCTTCATCGACGCGAGCCGCCGCGCCCCCCGGATGCGCGACCACCTGCACCTGAGCTCGTGGCTTTACGGCTCCGCCCGGCGCCGCTGCATCCGCCGCGGCCGCCCGAGGCACCTCTACTGGGACCGGGACGCCGAGTTCTCCGACACCCCGTTCCTGGAGCGCGCCGACGCCGGCGACGTCTCCGGCTGGCCGCCGTCCGCCGAGCTGCACCGCCTGCTGCGGGCCGCCCTCGACGCCCTGGACCCGGTCGACCAGGAGGCCGTGCTGATGGCGTTCCGGCACGACCTGCGGCCCGCGCGGCTCGGCGCCGCGCTCGGGATGTCGGGCCGCCGCGCCGCCGCGCGCGTCCGCGAGGGCGGTGCCGCGATGGAGGCGGCGCTCGCCGCCGAGGCCGTCCGGGCCGCCCGCTCCTGCGCCGATTCCTCGGCGCCCGTCCCGGCACCCGACGACGAGGCGGCCGAGGAGACCCGGCCCGCCGCCATCGCGGTCCTGGCGGCCCGCACCCCGCCGGCGAAGCGGCCGCCCGGCGCCGAGACGCCGGAGGGCGAAGATCACCGGGACGCCGTGGACGGCCCTGAGACGGCGGACGGCGCGTCCGGCGCCGCCCGCGAGGGGGCGAGGCGCGGCCCGCTGTCCGCCGCGCTGTGGCGGACGTTCCACCGCCGCGGCGAAGCCGCCGCGGACGACACCGCCGATCCGGCGGTCGCCGAGCACGTCGAGGGATGCCCGGCCTGCCGGGCCCGCGGCCGGGTCCGCGCCGCGCCGCTGCTGCGCCGGGCGCCCGCGCCCGTGCTGCCCGCCGCGCTGCGCCACCGCGTCATGCACACCGCGACCGACCCGGAGCTGGCCGGCTACCGCGCGGACATCGCCGCGCGCGGCGGCCCGCTGACCCCGGAGGGCCTGCCGAGCCAGCCGGACGTGCCGTCGCCGTTCACCCGGCGGTGGCTGTTCACCGGCGGCGGGATGGCGGGCGCGCTGGTCGCGGCGGTCGTGGCCGCGCTCCTCATGGGGCCCGGCATCGGCGGCGGCACGCTGTCGTGGCCGCCGTTCCTGAACCAGCCGACGATCAAGCACGAAGGCGGGCACGGCGGCGGGAGCAAGGAGCACGGCGGCCACCGGTCCGGCGCGCCCGGCGGCCCCGGCGGCCCGTCCGGCCTGCCGGGCGGCCCGTCCGGCGCGCCCGTCCAGCCGCAGACCGACGAGAAGAGCCCGTCGCCCCCGGTGACGTCCGCGCCGCCGACGCCCACGCCGACGCCGAAGCCGCCCGCGCGGCCGGGCGTGCTCGTGGTGAACCCCGGCACGGTCGAGATGTACGGCACCAAGACCGCGCAGGTCAGCCTGTCCGCCAAGAACGGTCCGGTGACCTGGACGGCGATGACGTCCAACGGCGAGCTGGTGCTGTCGCAGATGCAGGGCGGCGTCGCCAAGGGCGGGACGGCGCACGTGACGGTCACGCTGCGGACCGCGCTCATCGGCCTGCCCGGCCAGGGCACGCTGACCTTCACCGACTCCGAGGGCGCCGCCCACCAGGTCACCGTCAAGTGGGGCGCCTCGCTGCTGTGACACGCGGGGCCCGCCCGGCGGCCCCGCGCCCCGAGGCCGCGGGCTCAGCCGGCGGCGGGCCGGCCGTCGCCGGCGAGGTGGTCCCTGATCGTCTCGAGGTGCTCGCCGAGCGCGGCCTGCACGCGGGCCTCCATCGCCCGCGCGATCAGCGGGTCGACGACCATCTTCACCAGCGGCCGCATCCGCCGCACCACCGCGGCGACCTCGGTGACCTCCTCGCCGCCCGGCTGGTCCTCCAGCCGGGCGAAGACGTGCTCCTGGACGAGGCCGACGAACCGTCCCGCGATCACGTCGACGTCGCCGCGGATCCGCTCGGCGATGTCGAGCACCGCGTCCAGCGGGATGCCCGCCGCGACCAGCTCGGCGCCGACGTGCAGCAGCCGGGGGCTCGGCACGCGGAACTTCTCGCCGTCCGGCTCGATCAGGCCGAGCGCGACGGTCCGCTCCCGCATCCGCTCCCGCTCGGCCTCGTCCAGCCCGGCGCCGAAGATCGCGATGAGCTCGTCGTAGCCGACGGTGCCGGGGATCTCGTCCGACCACGGGTCGGTGAGCACCTTCTCCAGGCCGAGGACGTCGCCGACGTCCCGGCCGGTCTCCCACGCCGTCAGCAGGTCCTTGATGACCGCGAACGTGTAGCCGCGGCCGAGGAGCTGGCCGATCAGCCGCAGCCGGGCCAGGTGCGAGTCGTCGTACAGGCCGACCCGGCCGGCGAGCCGCGGCGGCGGCAGCAGCCCCCGGTCCTGGTAGGCGCGGATGTTGCGCACGGTGCTCCCGGCGGCCCGCGCCAGGTCGTCGATTCGGTACTCGGCCATGCCCCGCCTGCCGGTTGCGTCCATCTTGACCGCCGCGATCTTACTCCGCCATCATTGTGACATTGATCAATGAGACATAGAGGGGGAGTCCATGACGGACCCCGGCGGACCCCTGGACATCGAGGAGACCCTCCTCGGCGGGCCCCTGCGCTACACGCGCAAGGACGTCGAGGCCCTCTCCGGCGTCCCGGACGCGTACGCGCGCCGCATCTGGCAGGCGCTGGGCTTCCCCATCCCGCCGGACGACGAGGTCGCCTTCACCGACGGCGACGTCACCGCCCTCCGCGAGATCAACGAGGTGCTCGGCCACGACCTCGTCGACGAGGACACGGTCCTGCAGCTGGTCCGCGCCGTCGGCCAGACGATGGGGCGGCTCGCGAGCTGGCTCGGCGACGTCTGGCTGCAGCGCCTCAGCCTGCTGCCGGCCGACCAGCCCGTCACGCCCGACCTGGTCACCGCGGCCCTCGCCGCCACCGAGGAGCTGCGGCCCGCGTTCGAGCGGCTGCTGCTGCACGGCTGGCGCCGCCAGCTCACCGCCGCCGGGATGCGCGCCGCCGCCGTGACGGCCGCCGCGCCGTCCGACCCCGCCGCCGGCGTCGCCCACCTCGCGGTCGGGTTCGCCGACGTCGTCTCGTTCACCCGGCTCAGCCGCAGTCTCGACGCCGACGCGCTCGCCGCGTTCGTCGAGCGGTTCGAGTCCGCGACGGCGGAGATCGTCGCGGACCTCGGCGGCCGGGTCGTCAAGACCCTCGGCGACGAGGTCCTCTTCGTCGCGACCGACCCGTCCGCCGCCGCCGAGATCGGCCTGCGCGTCGCGGAGCGCTTCAACGCGGACCCCGAGTTCCCCAAGGTCCGCGTCGGCCTGGCGTACGGCGAGGTCATCCAGCGGCTCGGCGACGTCTTCGGCACGCCGGTCAACCTTGCCGCCCGCCTCACCGCGACCGCCTACCCCGGCACCGTCCTGATCGACGGCGAGCTGGCGTCCGCGCTGCCCAGCGGCGGCCGCTTCGACATCTCGTCGCTCCGGCCCCGCCCGTTGCAGGGGCTGGGGCGGGTCAGGCCGCGGCTCCTGCGCCGCGCCTCCGACGACCGGCGCTGACGCGCTGGGCGCGGCCGGAGGAGGGTGAGGGCGCCGTATCCTCGTCGGGCCCGACGTCGCCGTCCACGAGAAGAGCTGATGGACTCCTCCCTCTATGTCCTGGTGGAGGACCTGCGCGGCGTCGACGCCGCGCGGATCCTGGCCCATAGGGTCTCCTCGATCACGGTCGGCGCGGCCTACCACCGCGCCCGCGACGTGACGCCCCACGGCCGCTCGCGCGTCACGTTCCGCCACGACGGCGTCCATTTCCCGCTGGACGGCCACTTCGACGGGCTCCGGCTCGTCCCGCCCGTCCGCGAGGGCGCGGACGAGCAGCCGCTGCGCGCGCTTCGGGAGGAGACGCGCGCGCTCGGCGTCCCCCTGCACGGATGGGGCGTTTTCCTGCACAACACCACGCTCGGCTTGGCGTTCCCGGACGTGACGCAAGAGAACTGCTTCGGCGACCGCGCCGCGCCCGCCGACCTCTGCCCGTCCCACCCGGACGTCCGCGCCTATGCCGTCGCCCTAGGCCGCGCCATAGCCCGGCAGGGAATGGACTCCGTCGTCGCCGAGTCCCTGCATTTCGGGACGTTCGGCCACGGCTACCACCACGAACGCTCGTTCGTGGAACTCGGCCCGGCCGCCGAGTTCGCCCTCGGCCTGTGCTTCTGCGAGCACTGCCGCCGCCGCGTCCCGGGTGCCGATCAGGCCCGCGACGTCGCGGCCCGGCTCGCGGCGTCGGTGCTCGACGGAGGCCCGCCCGCGGAGGAGATCCCGGACGCCCTGGCCGAGTTCGCCCGCGCGCGCACGCCGGTCGTCACGTCCCTGGCCGCCGAGGTCGCCGACGCCGTGGCGGCGGAAGGCTCCCGGTTGACGTTCGTCGACCTGACCGGCGCCATGAAGGGCTACGCGGACGGCCTCCCCAGCGGTGCCCCGGCCGCCGCCGACGCCTGGCAGGTCGGCATCGACCCCGCCTCCCTGGCGGGCGCCGTCCCGTCCTATGCCGTTCTCTGCTACGCCCGGGAAACCGCACGGATCGCCGAGGACGTCGCCGCCTACCGAGCAGCACTCGGCCCGGACACCCGGCTGAGGGCCGTCCTGCGCCCGGGGCATCCCGACACGGCGGACGCCGAACACCTGGCGGCCAAGATCGACGCGGCCCGCGCGTCCGGCGCCGACACCGTCGACTTCTACCAGTACGGGCTGGTCCCGCTCCCCGTCCTCGACCGCATCGCCGCCCGGCGACTCAGCGAGCGGCGTCGAGGTTCGCGGTGACGCGGCGCAACGTCTCGCGCAGAGTGAGGAGCTCCTGGAGGTCCAGGCCGGTCGCCTCCAGGATCCGGCGCGGGACGTCCGCCGCGCGCGCCCTGAGCGCGTCGCCCCGCTCGGTGAGGTGCACCGTCACCGAGCGCTCGTCGTCGCGGCTGCGGCGCCGCTCCACCAGGCCCGCGGACTCCAGCCGCTTGAGCAGCGGCGACAGGGTCCCCGAATCGAGCCGCAGCCGCTCGCCCAGCCGCTTGACCGTCGGGCCGTCCGCCTCCCAGAGCGCGAGCATCGCCAGGTACTGCGGGTACGTCAGCCCGAGGCCGCTCAGCTCCGTGCGGTAGAGCGCGTCGAAGGCCCGGGACGTGGTGTGCAGGGCGAAGCAGACCTGGTGGTCGAGCCGCATCAGGTCGCCGTCGGGGATCCCGGTCATGCCCGCCAGTCTACGTTTGCGCCCATTGAGTTGCCCGCAACCGGAATCTCAGCGGGCCTCCAGCCGCGGCGGCAGGTCGAACGCCGCGAAGACCCGCGCGTCCTGGAAGACGACATTGCGCGCCAGCCCGTCGGGGCGGACGTCGAACACCTGGAGGGTGTGGAGCACGTGGCCGCCGTCGTCGTCCCGGTGGTAGGCGGCCACGGCGGGCTGCGCGTTCGCGGCCGTCCGGACCATCCGCCAGTCGGTGTCCCGCATCGCGAAGAGCCGCTCCATGAACCGTCCGTAGGCGTCCTTGCCGCGGTACCAGAGCGGGACGGGCGGCATCTCCAGCACCGCGTCCTCCGTCAGCAGGGCGACGAGCCCGGCCACGTCGGCGGCCTCGAACGACCGGACGTAGCGGTCCACGAGCGCGTCCATCGCGCCGTCGTCCGGCTCCGCGACTTGGTCCTCCGCGGGGGACGCCTCCTCCAGCCCGGCCCGCGCCCGCTGGAGCGCGCTGTTCACCGCCGCCGGGCTCGTCTCCAGCAGCTCCGCGACGTCCGCCGCCGGGAACTCCAGCACGTCGCGGAGGATCAGCACCGCCCGCTGCTTCGGCGGCAGCGCCTGCATCGCCGCGATCAGCGCCAGCCGCAGGGTCCCCCGCCGGACGGCCCGCTCCGCCGGATCGCCGAGCAGCGCGTCCGGGAACGGCTGGAGCCACGGCACGTCCAGCGCCGGGACGAGCGGCGCGTGCGGATCCTCGCTCGGGGCGCCGAGGCCGGACGGCAGCGGCCGCCGCGACCGGCCCTCCAGCGCCGTCAGGCAGGCGTTCGTCGCGATCCGGTACAGCCACGTCCGGACGGACGCCCGCCCCGCGTCGTAGCGCTC
Source organism: Spirillospora sp. NPDC046719 (assembly GCF_040645715.1). Taxonomy (NCBI): domain Bacteria; kingdom Bacillati; phylum Actinomycetota; class Actinomycetes; order Streptosporangiales; family Thermomonosporaceae; genus Spirillospora; species Spirillospora sp. NPDC046719. Next base: position 8,915 of record NZ_JBEYYT010000017.1, read on the forward strand.
GCGGGCCCGCCACGCGCGCAGCATCGTCTCCTGGACCAGATCCTCGGCCTCGTGGACGGCCCCGAGCATCCGGTAGCAGTGCACCAGCAGCTCGCGCCGGTAGGGCTCCACACGGGCCTCGAAGTCCTCGTCCATACCGGGCCTCCTCCAAGGGCGTCCGCCGCGCCGGAAACGCCGGCTCGCGCGACGGGCTGTGTGTGCGCGGGCGTCCGGGCACGCGTCAGGTCGTGGGATATACCTGCCGGCTCCCGTCCGTTCATCGCTCCCAGCGGAGAAATCCCGCCGGGAGCGCCCGGGAATCCCGCCGGGGGCGGCGGGACGATCCCTCAGCCGGACGACGACGCCGGCGGGTCGGCGAAGATGCCCTGGAGCAGGCCGGTGGCCTGGCCGACCTCGATGAGGTAGCCGTCGGGGTCGCGCATGTAGCAGCGGATCTCGGCCTTGCGGTCCAGCGGCTCGGTGACGAACTGGGCGCCCTGGGCCTTGGCGTGCTCATAGAAGGCGTTGATGTCCGCCACCCGGACGTTCATGAAAGTCGACACCGGGTCGCCCGGCGAGGGCGGCGTCAGGACGATGTCCGGCTTGTCCGGTGTCGGTCCGCCGCCGGGGTTCATGATGATCCAGCTGTTCGCCACCTTCACGGTGGCGGGGTTCTCCTCCAGGATCACTTCGCCGCCCAGGACGTTCACGTAGAAGTCCCTGGAGACGGCGACGTCCCGGACGGTCAGGAAGTGCGTGAGCACCAGCCCTTCGGTCGGTGCGGGGAAACCACCTTGGCCGGGCATCCCGGCTCCCTTCTCTCGTCGCGCGCTACACCCGGTACGGGGCCCAGCGGTTCGGGTCGTCCTCCAGTGCGGGCCGGTCCCAGCCGCCGAGGTCCGCGGCGGCCTCGTAGGTGCTCTGCAGGAACGCCGACAGCGTCCGGTCCGGGTCGTCCGCCGTGGCCACCGCCTCGTACGGCAGCAGGAACTGCCCATTCTCGCGGCTGTAGAACGCCGCGTCCGGCGCCACGGGACGTTCGGCGAACCCCTCGGGCTCGGGGTAGGCGTAGGCGTAGAAGGCGCCCTCGTCGAGGCCGGGCCAGAACCCGCAGCTGCTCAGCTCCTTCGAGTACCCCTCGACCATCACCCAGTCGCCGCAGTTCGGCGCGCCGCCGGGATGCCGGGGCGCGTCGCGTCCGGAGAACCGGGTGCAGGCGAGGTCCATCGCGCCCCAGAAGAAGTGCACCGGGCTCACCTTGCCGACGAAATGGGACCGGAACTCGCCGAGCACCCGGTTCGCCTGGAGCAGCTGCCGCCAGAACAGCCGCGCCGCGTCCGGGTCGTAGGACGCGTGCTGGTGGTCGTCGGCGAACGGGATCGACGGCTCCACCTCGTTCGGCCGCGCCTGGATCGTCGTCTCGATCCCGAGCCCGACGAGGTGGTCCATGGTCTCGGCGTAGAAGTCGGCGACCGGCTTCGGCTCCAGCGCCACCCGGCGCTCCTCGCCGCTGCTGGAGCGGATGCGCAGCACGTGGCCGACGAAGTCGAACTCGATGTCGAACGCGCCGGCCGCGAACGGGATCGTCGAGGTGGTGAGGCCACGCGGGGTCACGTACAGCGTGACCTGCCACCAGTGGTTGACCAGCGGCGCGTGCGCCATGCGGATCTTCCCGACGATCTGCGCCCACATGTGCAGGGTTTCCCGCGTGTCGGTCCAGTCCGCGACGCGCAGCCGCGGCCATTCCTCCTGCCTGTGCTCCCCCACTGGAGTCCCCCTCGCGCGCACGCGTCCGCGGGCGCTGGGGGACCGCCCGCCTCCTATGGTCGCCCCCTACCCCTGGTTCCCCTCGGGCAACCTTCCGGCGCGGCGGCCCCGGAGCCGCCGGGCGGCGTCTACCGTGGTGCCGTGCGCTACGAGGTGACGGAGGCCGACACCGCGACCGCGCTGGGCAGCGGCGACGTCCCGGTGCTCGGCACCCCGCGGGTGATCGCCTGGATGGAGGCCGCGACCGTCGAGGCCGCCGCGCCGCTGCTGGACGCGGGCCGGACGACGGTGGGCGTCGCCGTCCGCGTGGAGCATCTGCGCGCCACGCCCGTCGGCGGGACCGTGGACGTCACCGCCGAGGCGCCGGACGGCGCGTCCGGCCGCCGCCTCACCTTCGCGGTGCGGGCCGTCGACGCCTCCGGGGCGGTCGTCGCGGTCGGCGAGATCGACCGCGCGATCGTGGACCGCGCCCGGTTCACCGAAGCGGCGCGCGGCACCCCGGGAACGTGACCCGCGGGCGCGTCGCCCCGTCGACGCCGATCGGGTGGCCGGGGACCTGCGGCGGGCGGCCCTCAGACGCGGCGGAAGCGGGCGCGGCGGATCAGCCGGAACAGGCAGCCGCCGGCGGCCAGCGCGGACGCGAAGGCGGCCGGCGCGGCGGCGAGCAGCCACAGGCCCGTCCGCCACGTGCCCTGGAGCAGGTACCCGACCGCGAACAGCAGCAGGACGAACGTGAGCGTCGTCAGCAGCCCGGTCGCGAGGCCGGCGGCGATGATCAGCACGGTGCGGGCGATGGCCCTGCCCACGGCCGCCCGGCGGGCCCGCGTCCTGCGCGGGGAGGCGGGCGGGCGGAGCGCGGACGCAGGTCCGGGCGCTCCCGGCGGGCGGGGCGGGGCGAGGTCCGCGACGGCGGCGGACGGCCCGGCGGTGCCCGTTCGCGCGCGCGGGTCCCGGCGGTCCCCTCGGTATCGGACCCCCGGTGCCGTGTTCCGCTGCGCCTCGCTGCTCATCGTCTTTTCTTCGTCGTGTCGATGTCGACCGTCGAGTCTTCCAGGGAGAGCGCGCCGGAAGGGCGACCGCCGGGGAGCGCGGCGATTCCCGGCGGCCCGCGCAACCGCCGCAAAAAGCCCCGTTTCCCTGGCCGTGGAATTCCGGTCTTTCCGTCAAATACGTCCGAAACAAGAAGAATGAGTGATCGGCTCCTGTCCGGGTATGGAGCAGCCACCATGGGCCTGACCGTGGAGAGCCGGGCCGACCCGGTGCACACCGATCTGGTCGTCGTCACGCTGACCGGCGAGGTGGACGTGGCCACCGCCGGCCGCCTGCGCGACCACCTGGCCGCGCTGATCGCACGCGGCGCGCGCCACCTGGTGCTGGACTTCGCGGGCGTCGCGTTCATCGACTCCAGCGGGCTCAGCGTGCTGGCCGGGATCCACCGGCTGCTGTCCGCGCCCGAGCGCCCCGGCCCCGGCGAGGGCGCCCCCGGCCCCGGGTCCGGCGAGGGCGCCCGCGCGTCCGGGACCCTCGCCCTCGCCGCGGTCAACCTGCGGATCCGCGAGGTCCTGCGCACCACCGGCTTCACCCGGTTCGTGCCGATCTACTCGACGGTGGAGCCGGCGGTCGCCGTGCACCAGACCACGGTGCCGCGCACCGGCCCCTGAACCGGCCGCCGGGGCGGGCGGCCCGCTCAGCCCAGGCTGAGCGGGGTCTCGGAGTCCACGCGGGTCAGCTTCGCGGGGTTGCGGACGTAGTAGAGGCCGGTGATGCGACCGCCCTCCACGCGGGCCGCCATGACGCCGTCGAGCTCGCCGTCGAGCCGCAGGAGCAGCGCCGGTGCGCCGTTGACGACCGTGAGCTCCGTCGTGATCGTGACCGTGCTCTTGACCTTGCCGCTGCCGCCGACGATGTAGCGCGCGACCTTGCTCGCCCCGACGATCGGCCGCGGCGCGGCCTGCTTCACGCCGCCGCCGTCGCCGATCAGGACGACCTCGGGCGCGAGGACGTCCAGCAGGCCCTGCAGGTCGCCGGTGTCGAGGGCGCGCCGGAACGACTCCACGACCGCCCGGCTCTCGCTCGCCGAGACCGCCTCGCGGGGGCGGCGGGCGTCGACGTGCCGCCGGGCGCGGTAGGCGATCTGCCGGACGGCCGCGGGGCTCTTGCCGACCGCGGCCGCGATCTCCTCGTAGCTCACGTCGAACGCCTCGCGCAGCACGAACACCGCGCGCTCGGTCGGCGACAGCGTCTCCAGCACGAGCATCAGCGCCATCGACATGCTCTCGGCGAGGACGGCGTCCTCGGCCACGTCCGGCGCGGTGAGCAGCGGTTCCGGCAGCCAGGGGCCGACATAGGACTCCTTGCGCCGGGACATCGTGCGCAGCCGGTTGAGCGCCTGCCGGGTCGCGATCCGGACCAGGTAGGCGCGCGGGTCCTGCACCTGGTCCAGATCGACCCCGACCCACCGCAGCCACGTCTCCTGGAGGACGTCCTCGGCGTCGGCCGCGGAGCCGAGCATCTCGTAGGCGACCGTGAAGAGGAGGTTGCGGTGGGCGACGAAGGCGTCGGTCGCCGCGTCGGTGGCGTGGTCGTCGGTCATGTCCTCGTCCCTGTCGTGTGCCGGATCCGCCGGCCGGTCACTTCGATCCGGGGAGCCCGGTGGCGCCGATGCCGGTCCTGGCGCTGAACCGGGCGCTGCGGACGACCCCCTCCTTCGTCAGGGCCGCCGCCCGTCCGGCGAGGAACCGGCGGCGCGGGCTGTCGTCCCGGTGCGACGGCTGGATGACGCCGTCGCGCCGGCCGAGGCTGATGCACGTGGCGACGTAGTCCACCGAGTACGGCTTGAGCGGGCGTCCCTGGATCATCCGGGCCACCGTGTCGGCGGCGTGCGTCCCCTGCGGCTCAGCCGTCTGGCACGACATGCGCGAGCCGGGGACGGCGGCGCAGTCGCCGGCGACGACGATGCGCGGGTCGCCGGTGCTGCGCAGGTACTCGTCCACGAGGGCGCGGCCCCGCTCGTCGACCTCCAGGCCGCTGCGCGCGGCGAGGTCGGGGACGCCGCCGATGACGGCCCACAGGACGAGGTCCGAGGCGTGCCGCCCGCCCGAGCCGAGCAGCACCTCGCCGTCGTCCCGCACTTCCGTCACCGTGTCGTCCAGCACCGTCACATTCAACCGTTCCAGGCCGGTCCGCACGCGCGCGCGGGCCTTCGCCGAGAGGGAGGCCGCGAAGTCCCGCCCGACGAGCCGCACCGTCAGGCCGGGGCGGGCGTGGGCGACCTCGGCGGCGGTCTCGATGCCGGTCGGCCCGGCGCCGACGACGGTCACCGCGCCGTCCGCGGGCAGGGCCGCCAGCGCCGCGCGGGCCTGCTCCGCCCCTTCCCACGTCCCGACCGGGACGGTGCCCGGCAGCGGCGAGAGCGTGCTGCCGACGGCCAGGACCAGGTAGTCGAAGTCGAGGGTCTCGCCGCCGTCGAGCACCACGCACCCGTCGCCGATCTTCTCCACGGCCGCCTGCCGCGTGCGGATCCCGGCGCGGAGCATCTCCGCCAGCGGGGTCGCCGCCCGGCCCGTCCCGGCGAGCTGCTGGTGCAGCCGCACCCGCTCGACGAAGTCGGGCCGCGGGTTCACCACCGTGATCTCCGCGCCCGGCGCCTTCTTCGCCAGCCGGTTCGCCGCGAGCGTCCCGGCGTACCCGGCGCCTGCCACGATCACCTTCATGTCCGCCTCCTGCGTCTCGGATGGGTCCGCCCACGAGACACCGGGGACGCCCGGTCCATAACAGCGCCGCGGGTAACGTGCGTCACACCGCCGTGACCTGGGCGGGAACCGCCCGCGACCGGCGCCGGGACAGCGACCGGTCGAGGAGGGCGGCGGGGACGACGGCGGCGGCGAGGGCCGCGCCGATCCAGGCGACGGCGGTGATGCCCGCACCGGCGTTCAGCGCGGCTCCGGCCAGCGCCGGGACGAGGCTGATGCCGAGCTGGAACGCCGAGACGGTGGTGGCTCCCGCGAGCGTCGGCGCCCGCCCGGCGATCGCGAACACCCGCCCGTAGATCGCCGGGTTCAGCACGAACCCCGCGACCCCGAGGAGCGCGACGAGCGGGACGACGGCCCACGCGTGCCGGGCGAGCAGCGCGAGCAGGACGGAGCACGCCAGGATCCCCGTCGCCCCGGCGAGCAGCGCGTGCGTGGGGTGCCGGTCGGCGATCCGCCCGCCGACCGACAGCCCGGCGAACGCGCCGGCGCCGAACAGCGCGAGGACCGCGGGCACCCACACCTCGGGGACGCCGGTGACGCCGGTCAGGAGCGGCGCGAGGTAGTTGAAGGAGATCATGTAGGCGGCGGTGCTCAGCAGGGTGGCCGCGTAGACCACCCACAGCTGCGGCCGCCTCAGGGCGCCGAGCTCGCGCCTGACGCTGGGCTCCTCGCCGCCGCCGGTCGCGGGCACGGCGGTCAGGCTCAGGACGGCGCCGGCGGCGGTCAGCGCGGTGACGCCCCAGAACCCGCCCCGCCATCCGGTGAAGTGGCTGAGCAGCGCGCCCGCCGGACCGCCCGCGATCATCGCGAGGCTGAGCCCGCTGACGACGACCCCCGAGGCCCGCGCGGTGCGGTCGGGGGCGACGAGGCCGACGGCGGTGACCGCGGCGACCGCCCAGTACCCCGCGTAGGCGAGCCCGCAGACGAAGCGGCACCCGAGCAGCACCGTGTAGCTGCTGGTCAGCAGCCCCCCGGCGACCGCCGCGGCGAAGATCGCCTGCGTGGCGACGAGCGTGGTGCGGCGCGGCCAGCGCAGCGTCAGGATCGCGAACGGCGGCCCGCCGATCACGACGCCGATCGCGAACGCCGAGATCAGCGCGCCCGCCGACGACAGGCCGACGCCGAGGTCGTCGGCGATGTCCGGCAGCACCCCCGCGAGCAGGAACTCCGCGCTGCCCATCGCGAACAGGCTGAACGCGAGCAGGTAGACGCCGAGCGGCAGCCTTCCCCTGGACGTCGCGCTCACCGGACCCCACCGCCCACGGTGGCGGCGCGGCGCCGTGCGACCGCCTCGGCGACGTCCTCGTCCAGCAGGTCGTTGTTGATCGCGAACGCGGCGGCGGAGCCCATCCCGGCCGCCGTGACGACCTGGGCGCGCGGGTCCACGACGTTCCCCGCCGCCCACACGCCCGCGACGCTCGTGCGTCCGGTGCGGTCGGTGACGACCCATCCGCCGTCCTTCTCGCAGCCCAGCCGGGTCAGCAGCCCGTCGTTCGGGACCATGCGGGGGAAGAGGAACGCGGCCGCGCGGGGGATCACACGGCCATCGGCGAGCGCGACGCCCCGCAGCCCGTTCCCGTCGGCGACCAGGTGCTCGATCCGGCCTTCGACGATGCGGAGCCCGCGCGCCTCCAGCCGCTCGCGGTCCTCCGCCGCCAGGTCGAGCGTGTGGGCGAAGAAGGCGACGTCGTCGCTCCATCCGCGCAGGAGCAGCGCCTGGTGCACCGCGCCGGGGCCGGTGCCGAGGACGGCGAGCGGCCGGTCGCGGACCTCGAACCCGTGGCAGTAGGGGCAGTGCAGCACGTCCTTGCCCCACCGCTCGCGCACGCCCGGGATGTCCGGCAGCTCGTCGCGGAGCCCGGTCGCGACGAGGATCCGGCGGGCGGCGAGCACCGGCCCGCCGTCCATGCGCACGCGGAAGCCGGGGTCGATGTGCTCGACCCGTCCGCGGATCAGCCCCGCGCCGTACCGGGCGATCTCGGCGCGGCCGAGCTCCAGCAGCGTCGCCGGGGGCAGCCCGTCGCGGGACAGGAAGCCGTGCATGTGCGCGGCGGGCGCGTTGCGCGGCTCGCCGGCGTCGATCACCACCACCCTGCGGCGGGCCCGTCCGAGCACCAGGGCCGCGTTCAGCCCGGCCGCACCCGCGCCGACCACCACCACGTCGTAGGACCCGTCCCCGGTGGCGCGCGGCGCGCCGCCGGCCCGGTCGTTCGTCGCCTCGTTCACGGCGATCACCTCCGCCGCCGATGCTCCGGTCCGGCATCCCGACCCGACAACTTCCGTTGCCGTTTCCGGGACGCGGGAGGTGGAATGGGGGGATGACCGAGCACTCCCCGCCTTTCGCGCCCGCCCCCGCGAGCACGCCCGCCCCGGCGTCCGCGCCGGCTCCGGCGGCCGCGATCGCCGACACGCTGGCCCAGGTCGGCCCCCGCCTCAAGCGCGTCCGCACCCGGCGCGGCGTGAGCCTCGCGGCGCTGTCCGAGGCCACCGGCATCTCCAAGAGCACCCTGTCCAGGCTGGAGACGGGACAGCGCCGCCCGAGCCTCGAACTGCTGCTGCCCATCGCGCAGGCCCACCAGGTGCCGCTGGACGAGCTGGTCGGGGCGCCGCAGGTCGGCGACCCGCGTGTGCGCGCGAAGCCCGTCGTCCGCAACGGCCGCACCGTGATCCCGCTGACGCCGCACCCGGGCCCGCTCCAGGCATGGAAGTCGATCATCCCGGCGGACCAGAACACCCCCGACCCGTGCACGCACGAGGGCTACGAGTGGCTGTACGTCCTGTCCGGGCGGCTGCGGCTCATCCTGGCCGACCACGACCTCGTCATGGGGCCGGGCGAGGCCGCCGAGTTCGACACCCGCCTGCCGCACTGGTTCGGCCCCGCAGGGGACTCACCCGTGGAGGTCCTCAACCTGTTCGGCCGCCAGGGGGAGCGCGTCCACATCCGCGCCCGGCCGCGCCCCCGCGACGCCGGCCGGTGACGGCTCCGGCGCCGGGAACGCCGACGCGGCGATGGCGGCGATCATCGCGCGGGCCTTCACCAGGGTCTCGGCGAACTCCTCCTCCGGGTCGGACAGCGCGACGATCGCGCCGCCCACATTGAAGGAGGCGCCGCCGGGCGCGACGACGATCGTCCGGTTGACGACGCTGAGCTCGCACGCGCCGCCGAGGGAGAACCAGCCGAGCGCCCCGGAGTAGACGCCGCGGGCCCGCCCCTCCAGCCGGTCGATGATCTCCATCGTGCGGACCTTCGGCGCGCCGGTCATCGACCCCGGCGGGAACGCGGCGCGCGCGCACCCGACCGCCGTCACCCCGTCGCGGAGCCTGCCCTCGACGGTGGACACCAGGTGGTGGACGGGCGCGAACGACTCGACGTCGAACAGCCGCGGGACGCGCACGGAGCCGACGGCGCAGACGGTGTTCAGGTCGTTGCGGACGAGGTCCACGATCATGAGGTTCTCGGCGCGGTCCTTCTCGCTGGCCGCCAGCTCGCGGCGGAGGGCGTCGTCGTGTCCGGGGGCGGCGCCGCGGGGCCGGGTGCCCTTGATCGGCTTCGACCGCACCCGCCCGTCGGACGTCACCGCCAGGAACTGCTCCGGCGAGGCGCTGAGCACCGCGACGCCGGGGAACGCGAGCAGCGCGCCGTACGGGACGGGGCTGACCCGCCGGAGGTGCGCGAACGTGGCGGCGGGGTCGACGGCGGTGCGCGCGGTCGCGGTGTTGGACAGGCAGATCTCGTACGACTCCCCGTCGCGGATCTCGTCCAGGCACTCGGCGACCAGGCCGAGGTACGCCTCCCGGTCGTGGTGCAGCTCGACGGGCGGTTCCGCCGCGTCGCCTGTCAGCGGCCCGGTCAGCGGTGTCTCCGGCTCGGACGGCAGGCCGCGGACGCGCTCGGCGGTCGCGGCGAACCACGCGTCCACCTCCGGGTCGCGGGCCAGGCGGCTGAGGCGCAGCAGGTAGGACTCGCCTTCCGCGTGGTCGATGACCAGCGCCCGGTCGGCGAACACCATCGCGGCGTCCGGGGTGGGCGAGGCGTGCGCGGCGGTGCCGCCCGTCTCGGCCTTCAGCTCGTACCCGAGGTAGCCGACGTAGCCCAGGCGGAACCCGAACGGGAGATCGCCGTCGTCGGGCAGCGCCCGCCGGGTCACCTCCCGTTCCAGGTAGTCGAAGAACGAGCCGGCCGGCTGCTCCGACACGGTGCCGTGCCCGTCCACCCGGACGCGCCGCTCCCCGACCCGGTACGTCACCAGCTCGCCGAGCGGGCCGTCGCCGTCGCCCATCATCGTGAACCGCGACGTCCCCTCCGCGTGCGTGCCGCTGTCCAGCCAGAACGCGCCGGGGCGTCCGGCGAACACCGTCCGGTAGGCCGCCTCGGGGTCGGGCGCCGCCGCCAGCCGGTGGACGTGGAGCCGGTAGGGCCCCGCGCCGTGGTGGGCGCGGGTGAGGTCGCGGAAGTTGGCCAGCAGCTCGCGGCCGTGACCGGTGCGGACGGACTCGGGGTGGAACTGGATGCCCCAGATCGGCGCCGACCGGTGCCGCACCCCCATCAGGACGCCGTCGTCCGACCATGCGACGGCCTCCAGCTCGTCGGGCAGCGCGGTGACCGCCAGCGAGTGGTACCGGACGACGGGCAGCGGCGACGGCAGCCCCGCGAAGAGCCCCTCCCCGGTGTGGACGACCTGGGAGACCCGGCCGTGCACGGGTTCCGGCGCGTGCTCGACCTTGCCGCCGAGCCGGTGGCAGATGCCCTGGTGCCCCAGGCACACGCCGAGCAGCGGCAGCGACCACTCGTCGATCACCCGGGCGCCGATGCCGATGTCGCGCTCGCGGTCGGGACGTCCCGGCCCGGGGGAGATGACCACGTTGTCGAAGTCGGCGGGGGACAGCCCCGACCAGTCGGCGTCGTTGCGGACGACCGTCGGCGGCCGCCCGTTCACCTCGCCCAGCAGCTGGTACAGGTTGAACGTGAACGAGTCGTAGTTGTCGATCAGAAGTGTCCGCATCGGCGACCGCTCCCGGGCGTCGTCATGGATCGCCCAGGCGCACGGCGGCGGTGGCGGGCCGCTCCCCGGTGGTGCTCCACCCTAGGCGCCAGTCACGGCCCGCCCACACTGTAACCGCAGGCGGCGCCCGGTGGTCAGGCCGGCCGGAGGCGCGCTCAGGCCGGCCGGAGGCCGCGGAGGGTGCGGTCGAGGACGGCGCCGACCTCGGCGCGCGCGGCGGCCTGGTCGGCGGCGCGCGCGATGACGAGGCTCGCCTCGATGATCATCGCGACGATCAGCCGGGCCAGCACGCCCGGCGGCTGCCGGTCCAGCTCGCCGGCGTCCATCGCGCGCTCCAGCCACTCGGTGAGCAGCCGCAGGCCGTGCCGTTCCGCGAGGTCGTTCCAGGCGTCGGCGCCGAGCACGATGGGGCCCTCGACGAGCACGAGCCGCTGGAAGTCGCTGTCGACGCAGGTGTCCAGGAACGCGGCGAGGCCGTCCCGGATCTGGGCCAGCGGGCCGCCCGCCGCCGGACGGTCGAGCTGCTGGCGGATCAGCCGCTCGGCCAGCTCCGCGCCGACCTGCTCGACCACGGCGCCGAACAGTGCGGCCTTGTCGCGGAAGTGGTGGTAGAGCGCGCCGCGGGTGACGCGGGCGGCGGCGACGACGTCCTCGGTGCCGGTGGCGGCGTAGCCGCGCTCGGCGAACAGCGCGCGGGCGGCGGCCAGCAGGGCGGCGCGGGTGTCGGCGGCGTGCTCGGCGCGTCGGGACGGCGTCATACCCGCGAACCTATATTGACGTACAGCCACCATGTTTCATACTCGCTGTATGGAGCATCGTCCGGATGCCGGGACGGCCCGGCGCACGGACGACACCCGCGGCTCAGGGAGGCGCACATGGGACTGCCCATGCGGCTGGCGGTCAAGATCGGGACCCATCTGGTGCGGCAGCGGATCCGCGGCACCGCGAAGTTCCCGATGATCATGGAGCTGGAACCGCTGTTCGCCTGCAACCTCACGTGCGCCGGCTGCGGCAAGATCCAGCAGCCCGCGTCGCTGCTCAAGCGGCGGATGCCGGTGGAGCAGGCGGTGGCCGCCGTCGAGGAGTGCGGCGCGCCGATGGTGTCGATCGCCGGCGGCGAGCCGCTCATGCACCCGCAGATCGACCGGATCGTCGTCGAGCTGCTGCGGCGCCGCAAGTTCGTCGTCCTGTGCACCAACGCGGTGCTGCTGCGCAAGCACCTGCACCGCTTCCGCCCGCACCGCGACTTCGCCTGGATGGTGCACATCGACGGGCTGAAGGAGCGCCACGACGAGTCCGTCAGCAAGGACGGCGTCTTCGACGAGGCCGTGGACGCGATCCGGGCCGCCAAGGCCGCCGGGTTCGCCGTCTACACGAACTCGACGTTCTACAACACCGACACCCCCGAGACCATCCGGGAGACCCTGGACTACCTGAACGACGAGCTCGGCGTCGACCGGATGGAGATCGCGCCCGGCTACGCCTACGAGAAGGCCCCCGACCAGGACCGGTTCCTCGGCGTCCAGCAGACCCGCGACCTGTTCCGGCAGGCGTTCGCGGGCGGCCGCCGGCGGCGCTGGCGCCTCAACCACTCCCCGCTCTACCTCGACTTCCTCGAAGGCCGGCGCGAGTTCGCGTGCACGCCGTGGGGCGTGCCGTCGTACTCGCTCCTCGGCTGGCAGAAGCCCTGCTACCTGCTCGCCGACGGCTACGCCGCCTCCTGGAAGGAGCTGCTGGAGACCACCGACTGGGACGCCTACGGCCGCGGCCGCGACCCGCGCTGCGACAACTGCATGGCCCACTGCGGCTACGAGCCCACCGCCGTCCTCGCCACCACGCAGTCGCTCCGCGAGAGCCTCCGGGCCCTGGCGGGCTGACGCCGCGCCTCGTCAGCCTTCCTTGACGAGCATCGGCGGGCGCCCGACGGCCAGCAGCCACGGCGGCAGGATGACGACGCACATCAGCGGCAGCAGCTTGATGTCGGTGACGACGGTGACCGCCATGAACAGGCTCAGCCACCCCTGCCGCGTGACGGCGACGAGCAGCCCGAGCACCCCCGCGCTGATCGCGAGGGACACCGGGACGGAGTCCACCAGCCGGTTCGCGAGCAGCCCGATCGCGACGCCCGCGAACACCGACGGGAAGATCCGCCCGCCGCGGAACCCGCACGACGCGGCGGTCAGCAGCGCGGCCAGCTTCACCACGACGATCAGCAGCAGCCCGCCCGTCGAGTGCGACGACACGTGCTCGGTGAGGGTCTTCATCTCGCTCAGGCCCTTGAACAGGGTGATCCGGCCGCCGATCGCGCCGAGCACGCCGAGCACCGCTCCGCCGGCCACGAGCGCGACGACCGGGCCCGGCAGCCGGTGGAACGCGGCGTGGACGTACGGGAACGCGTACACCAGCACCAGGCCGAGCACGCACGCCGCGAGGGCGATGACCGAACCGCTGACCAGGTCGACGAGCGTGAAGCCGGGGTAGCCGGGGACGTTCACCGCCAGCACCGGCGCGGCGAGCACGACGGTGGTGAGCGCCCCGGCGCCGGCCGCGACGAGCGGCGCGAACAGGCGGTCCCACAGCGGGGTGCCGGACTCGCCCGTCATCGTCTCCGACAGGATGAGCGCCGCGGCGACCGGAGTGCCGAACAGCGCGCCGATCGTCCCGGCCGCCGCGAGCCCCACCCACGCCTCGCCCGGGACCTGGGGCAGGAAGCGCCGCCCGAGCGCGAACGCCAGCGCGATGTTGACCGCGGTGATCGGGTTCTCCGGGCCGAGGCTGACCCCGCCCGCGAGCGTGAGGACGGTGGCGAGCAGCAGGCTCGGGACGACGGGCGCGGGCATCGGCGGCGCGACGAGGCCCTCGGTGGCCGGGTCGGGTCCCGCGTGGCCCGGCACCTTCCAGACGACGAGGCCGACCACGACGCCCGTCATGACGAGGATCAGGACCGTCCACCAGGCGGGCTCGCCGCCGATGCCGAGGGCGTGCGGGAGCCGCTCCCAGACGGCTTTCTGCAGCGCCTCGGCGACCGTGCTCACGCCGAGCAGGAGCAGGCTCGCTCCCACGCCGATCAGCAGCGCGGGCAGCGACAGCGCCAGCAGTGCGCGAGGCTTGTTCGCGGTGGTGCCGGCCACCCGCCCTCCCCCGGAGCCGACGCGATCGATCTTCTCCTCCCTACCCGCGAAGATCGCGCTGCGCAGAAACCCCGGGTCAAATTCCTCCGGCGGTCAGGCGTCGAGGGGGCCGAGGGGAAGGACGTCTCCCGCGCCGAGCTTGCGGCCGGCGATGCCGTCGAAGCCGTCCCGGTCGGTGTAGCTCTCCTCGCCGATGATGCGGCCCTGCTCGTCGATGGGCCACACGATCGCCATCCGGGTCTCGTACAGGTAGAACGCGTCCGGGTCGTCGACCTCGATGCCGAGGGCGAGCAGCGTCCGGCCCGGGTAGGCCATCCGCATCAGCCCGTCGGTGACCACGCAGTCGCGGTCGACCGCGAGCCGGTCGACGTCGTGCTCGAGTTGCGTGGCGCCGGAGGCGATGAAGTCGCTGTAGAAGGCGCGGACCTCGGCCCGGCCACGCGGCCGCATCCCGGGCGCGCCCGGCGTGCCCATCCGGTAGGCGGGCTCGTCGGTGAGGGTGTCCATCAGGCCGTCGAGGTCGCCGCGCGACTCCGCCTTGGTGTGGGTGATGACGGTCTCGAGGTTCCTGCGCAGGATCGGGTCGGTCTCCCGGGCCAGCCGCTCCTCGAGCGCGGCCCACGACTTCGTCGGGTCGATGACGGCCATCCCGATCTCCCTCCGGTTGTGTATGTCGTAGACTTAGCAGGGTGGCCACGGAACCGTCAACGAACTCCTCTCCGGTCGTCCGGCGCGGCCGCACCGTGCGGGACGTCCTGTCGGCCGCGCTGGACGTCCTCGACGAGGGCGGGCTGGAGGCGCTGACCATGGCCGCCACCGCCGGGCGGCTCGGCGTCACGCCGATGGCGATCTACCGGCACGTCAAGGACCGGGACGCGCTGCTCGCCGGGGTGTCCGGCCTCGTCCTGGAGGCGGTGGCGAGCGCCGGCACGGGCACCGCGCCCTGGGACGACGCCGTCGTGCTGTGGATGCGGGACGTGCGGCGCTGCATCGTCGACCACCCCTGGATCGCGCCGCTGTTCGGCTCGCACGCGCGGCTCTCGCCCGCCTGGGCAGCCGCCCTCGACCGGCTGCTTGCCGCACTGGAACGCGGTCCTTTGGACGACGCCGCGCGCGCGGACGCGTTCGTCTGGATCGCCCGCACGACCGTGGGCGTCGCCCTCCTCGAAGCCAAGGCCCCGCTCTCCGACGTGACCCACGACGTGGGAGCGGCCCTAGGCGACACGGTGCCGGGCGCGGCCGAACGCTGGTCCCGCATCGCGGGCCGCATGGCGAGCTACCACGACGACGACCTGTTCGACGACCTGATCCGCCGCACCCGGGCCCGCCTCACCGACCCGCAGCCGACCTGTTTTATAAAACAAGCGGACGAGCGCGACCTGTCCGACGACCAGTGGGCCCGCATCGCCGGCCTCCTCCCGCCGGACGGCCGCGGCCCCCACTGGATCGACCACCGCGCCGTCATCGACGGCATCCGCCACCGCGAACGCACCGGCGTCCCCTGGCGCCAACTGCCCGCACGCTACGGCCACTGGCGGACGATCTACGGCCGCTTCCGGCTGTGGACCCGCGACGGCACCTGGCAGCGCATCACCATCGCACTGGAGACCTGACGGCCCCGCTCATCAGCCCTTACGCGAGCGGCGCCGCAGCAGGACGACCGGCGTCGCCGCCGCCAATCCCAGCGCGACCGGCGTCGCGGGCGCGAGAGCACCGATGGCCCGGTCGAACGTGCCGGGGATGGGGAGCATCTTCATCCGGTTCACGGGCCACACGACGACGAAGGCGCGGCCGATGACCCGGCCCCTCGGGATCGCACCGCCGCCGGGGTCGCCCCGATGCGCGCGCGAGTCCGCGGACAGCTCCCGGTGGTCGCCCATGACCCACAGGGTCCCCGGCTTCACCGTCACGTCGAACGGCTGCTCGGACGGCTTGTTCTGCTCGTGCGTGACCGGATCGGTGTAGAGGTACGACCGCTCGTCCAGGGCCACCCCGTTGACGGACACGCGGCCCTGCGCGTCGCAGCATTTCACGTGGTCGCCCGGCACGCCGATGACCCGCTTGATGTAGTCCTTCTCGCCGGGGGCGACCCCGAAGGCGCCGCCGACCCACCGGAAGAAACGCGCCACCGGGTTCTTCGGCGCCGTGTACGTCACCTCGGGGTCCCACGAGTCCATGCCGTTGAACACCACGATGTCGCCGCGCTTGACGTCGCGTGTGTGGTAAACGATCTTGTTGACGAGGACCCGGTCGCCGATCTCCAGCGTGTTCTGCATGGAGCCCGACGGAATGTAGAAGGCCTGCACCAGGAACGTCTTCACCACGAGGGCGAGCACCACGGCGACGACGATGAGGACGGGCAGTTCCTTCCAGAACGACCCCTTCTTCTTCCCCTTCGCCGGTTCCGCCGCGCCGTCACCGGGCCGTTCGCCGTCCGTCCCGGTGCCCGCTCCGCCGGACGGCCGCTCCGAGGACTCGTCTGCGGGTGCGGACCTGTCGAGGTCCTCCTCGCGGGGCGCCGCGCCGTCAGAGCTGGGGTGCATGTCTCTCCGATCGCCTCGCGCCTGCCCTCCAGCCGGATCCTACTGTCGCCGCGCCCCGTCCCTTCATGAAGAGCCGCTCTCCGCCGGCGCCTCTGTCCGAAACCCGGGGATTGGTGATGGCCGGGTTCAGGACCCTGTCTCGGCGGCGAGTGATCCATGATGCCTCTATGTCATTGCCGCGCCTCCTCGCCGTCCTCGGGTTCTGCTCGCTGCTCGCCGTGGCCGTTTTCGGTCTCTGGCCGACGCACATCAAGGTGGGCGTCGAGACGGAGAGCTGCGGCTCGGTGTGGTTCTCCCGGACGCCCAGCGACGATCACCCGTCGAAGAACGACCCGACCGGCGAGGTCGATCTCCAGCGCGACGTCAAGTGCGGCGAGGCCAGGAACCAGGTCAAGCGTCCCGGGCAGGTGGCCGCGGGGGTGACGGTGGCGCTGTTCCTGGCGGCGGCCGTGGCGGAGCGGCGCCGCTCGCGGTCCCGCTAGCCCTTGAGGTAGTCGCCGTGCTCCAGGTCGTCGAGCAGCGTCGGGTGGACGGGCGTCCAGCCGAGCAGCTCCCGCGTGGACGACGCGGACGCGGGCGCGTCGAAGCCGTACACGATGGCCATGAACGGGCTGGGGAAATGGGCGGCGGCCTCGTCCGGGGACAGTGAGACCGCGGGCAGCCCCAGCCCCCGCGCGATCGTCTCCGCGACGCTCCTCAACGTGACGCCGGTTTCCGCCACCCCGTGAAGCACGCTGCCACCGGGCGCCTTCTCCAGCGCCAGGCGGAACAGGACCGCCGCGTCGAGCCGGTGCACCGCGGGCCACCGGTTGCCGCCGTCCCCGACATAAGCCGACACACCCGTCTTCCGTGCGGTGTCGACGAGCATGCCGATGAACCCGTAGTCCCCCGGCCCGTGGACGGTCGGGGCGAGCCGGACCACGCTCGACCGCACCCCCTCGGCGGCGAAGCCCAGGCAGGCCCGCTCGCCCGGGATCCGGAAGCCGGCGATCCCGGACGGGTCGGGCTCGTCCTGCTCGGTGCTCACCCGTCCGGCCGGCATGACCAGCGTGCCCGAGGTGCAGACCAGCGGCTTGCCCGAGCCTCCGAGCGCCCGGCCGAGCGTCTCGATCGCGGTCCGGTCGCGCCTCATCATGTCGTCGGGGTCGGCGAAGTCGCCCCCGAACGCCATGTGCAGGACGCCGTCGGCGGCCTCGGCGCCGCTGCGCAGGCTGTCGAGATCGTCCAGTGAACCCCGGTGCGGCACGGCGCCCAGCGACTCCAGCCGCGCCGCCGCCGCGTCCGAGCGCGCGAGGCCGGTGACGGTGTGACCGGCGGCGATGAGCTCGGCGACAACGGCCGGACCGGTCAGACCCGAACCACCCGTGACGAAGACATGCATGACGACTCCTCATAAAGCCAGTGACTGACGCTTCTTAGCGCCAGTCGCTGACTCTACACGTAGCGCCAGCCACTGACACATGCGGTAGTCTCGACGCGTGCCACGGAGCGGAGCAGAAGCGCGCCGCCGCCTTCGCCAGGCGGCCCTGGAGCTGTACCGGGAACGCGGCTACGACCGCACCACCGCGGCCGAGATCGCCGCACGGGCCGGCGTCAACGAGCGCACGTTCTTCCGGCACTTCCCCGACAAGCGCGAGGTGCTCTTCGACGGCGAGGCCGACCTGCGCGACGCGATGACCCGCGCGGTGGCCGAGGCGCCCGCCGACCTCGAACCGCTCGACGTCCTGCTCGGCACGTTCCGCAAGGCGGGACGCGTCCTCGAGGAGAACCGCCCGTTCTCCGAACCCCGGCTCGAGATCATCGCCGCGACGCCCACGCTCCGCGAACGGGAACTGGCCAAGGCCGCCTCGCTCACCGACGCCCTGGCGGACGCCCTCCGCCGGCGCGGCGTCCCCGACCGTCTGGCGGCCCTCGCCGCCCAGACCGGCTGGGCCACCTTCCACCACGCCGCCCAAGCCTGGATCGACGACCCGTCCCAGAGCCTGGACGCCCATCTCCTCCAGGCCTTCGACGACCTGCGCGCCCTCTCCGCTACCGGCCGGACTCCACCGCCGGGGGATCCCGCCTCAACGGCTCGCTAGCCACACCGAGTTCCACCCTGGCGGCCTCCATGAACGCGAACCGGAGCTCCCGCTTGGCCGGCGCGCCCGTCCCGCGAAGCAGCGCATGGAGGGCCATCGTGTAGTCGTGAGCCGCCTGAGCCACCGAAGGAGTGCACACGAGTTCCGCGACCTTCTTGGCAATCCAAAGCGCGTGCAGATGCTGCCACTTCTCGGAGTCCTCGATGTGCTCTCCCAGGGAGAGGCGGTCCAGGCACAGTTCCACCTGCTGGGCCGCGGACAGGAACTCCATGAGCGCCTCCTTGCGCTCCGCCCGTTCCGCACTGTCCCGCTCGAACCGCGCCCGCCGCGCGTCCACCCGCGTGGAGAGGTACTGACCGACCAGCGTCCCCGCCGACCCGAGAGCCACCCCCGCCAACGGCAAGACCGTCGCACTCAAACTCACCCCCTTAAGACGCCAGCCCCCACCCCCACGTTCCCCGAACGCGAGAGACTCCTGGCGCCCTGGGAACTCGTCGGCGGTTCCCGAGCGTCCCAGAGCCATGCGAAGAGCTTGGAAGATCACTGCGGCGACGGCGCTGGGAGTGCTGGCCTTGGGTGCGGTCGAACCGGCCTGGCTCTTCTCGACGGCTTCGGGCAGTGGCCTGGCTGGGCAGACGACGGTAGGGCCAATGTGCCCTGTGCAGCGGGTCGGGCAAGTGTGCCCCGTGGGCCATGTGAGGATGTCGGCGGTGGTGACGCGGCATGACTGGCCTGGAGTGGCGGCCGTCATCCGGACGGATGGTCAAGGGCGTTTCCGAGTGCGCCTCGCCCCCGGCCGCTACACGATTCACGTGATGCGGAGCCCCTGGGGTTCTTCCCCCACCCCGTTCTTGAGGCGATCCACGATTCCCGTCACTGTCCATGCTCACGCCTATGCACGTGTAGAGATCGGCTACGACAGCGGGATCCGCTGAGCCGACATCGCCACTCTTTCGGCAGCTCCTCACATCGTGGCCCTCGACACATCTCCTCGTGACGGCAAGCAGGCGGCCGAGGCGATGAGCGGGCGCTCTTCGGAGCGTGATCGGTGCCGTGGCTCCCGGGCTAACGCAAGAGGCCCCTCGCGATGATCGCGAGGGGCCTCTGACCTGCTGCGCACCCGAAGGGATTCGAACCCCTAACCTTCTGATCCGTAGTCAGATGCTCTATCCATTGAGCTACGGGTGCCCGTTCGGACCCAACTGTACCGGCTCCCAGCACCGGACGGCGAATCGGCGTCCGAAGAGGCGCTCGCGAGAGTGTGAGCTGGGTCACGGAACCGTCTGTGGCGGAATAACGCCAAAGGGGTATTCGAGACGGATGTGACCACCGAGGTTTACCCTCGTCCGAAGTCCCAAACCCCCCTGAAGGAGAAAGTTCATGCGCATGTCTGCCGCCAAGCTCGTCGGCGCCCTGGCCATCGGTGGCCTGCTGATCGGCTCCACGGCCTGCGGTCCGGTGGACTCCATCACCGGCGGCGGCAAGAAGAAGACCGCCTGCAAGAACATCGAGACCGAGCTGAAGAGCGTCGCCTCGAGCGGCGGCTCGGCCACCGGCACCGGCGGCGCCGAGTCGACGGCCCAGACGTTCTCCGACGCGGCCGCCAAGATCCGCAGCGAGGGCCAGAACGCCGGCGGCGACGTCGAGACCGCCGCCACCGCGTTCGCCGGCGACCTCGACGAGACCGCGGCCACGCTCCGCAAGCTCAGCTCCGGCAACCTGTCCGGCGGCACGCCCAACTTCACGCAGATGCAGCAGCACGGCGAGGACCTGGGCAAGGCCTGCGGCTACACCGGCTTCCACATCGGCTGATCGCGGCGCTTCGCTCCCGCGGCCCCGGGAGCGAATCGTCCGGCAACCTCGTCGCCCGGAGGGCGTCTTCGCACTATGCTTCAGTGCCACAGGCCAGACTTTGCCGGTTGCTGCGCCGAACCGGTACCCTGTGCTGAGCCTGATGGCTCCTGGAGGATTCGCCTAGTCCGGTCTATGGCGCCGCACTGCTAATGCGGTTTGGGTTTACCGCCCATCCGGGGTTCAAATCCCCGATCCTCCGCCACCTGAACAGGGACTTCGCCCGAGATTGCGATCTTGGACGAAGTCCCTGTCGCGTTCCAGACGCCCGTTTTGTTGGCCCTGGATAGCACGTGGTGAGCACGAGATGTCGTGGCGGCGTCACCGAGCCCTGGTCAGAGCCCCGAAGTGGATCATCCCCCACGACTGCCCTGCGTGTTCGGTTCGCCTCCTGCGCGGGTCCGCCAGCGAGACCACGTTCACCGGCGGCTCGGCCGTCACCTCGTCCGCTGACATGCGCGGAACGACAGCGGCCAACCTCAGCGATATCGCCGCCATGGGTGCGCTACCGATCGCGCTTCTCACGGTCGTTCGTTATCCGCGGTCTCTGCCGGACGAGGACTTCACGGTCCTCATGGAAGGGATCCGCGACGCCTGCCGGCAGGTGGGCACGCCGAACGTCGGAGGCGATATCGGCAGCGCCGAGAGGATCACCCTGTCCGCGTCCGCCGTCGGCATCGTCGAGCGAGGCGGATCACTGCTGCGGACCGGTGCCCGGCCGGGAGACCGTCTCTGCGTCACCGGAGCGACGGGGGTGGCGGCATCCGCCCAACGCTATTTCGGCACTCTCGGCTCCCGCTCGGCGAAGCTCCCGCCGGCCAAGGAGAGAGGCGCTGATATCCGCATGGCGGCGCCCCCAGGCACTCGTACGGCAAGGGGGTTCCCTGGCGTCACGCCACCTCGTCGGGCATGCGGTTCCTTCGACCGTGCGGCACGCCTCCGCACTCGGTCCAGATGAACGGCCCGTCGCCGTCGGGGGCCGATGTTAGGTTGGCCGCGCCCGTCGCCGCTGGCCCCCGGACAAAGGAAACCGATGGGTTCGATGACCGACCTTGAATTCGCCGACGACTCTCTGGCCGGTGTGCTCGCGTGGTGGTCGCTGGTATCGAGGAGCTGACCACGACCGGGTTCCTCAACGAGACCGTAGCCCGGTCACGGCCGGCGGAGGCGGGTCGTCCACGGGAAGTCGCCCGGCCGAGGGCAGAGGGGCGTGCTCGTCGGCCGAGCGATGCTCCGGCACGGGTCAGCCGCGGCTGCCCGGCTTCGCCACAAAGGACGCGGTCATCAGGGCGCCCCAGCCTGTGATCTGGCCCTGCTTTACGGGCAGCAGGCCGGGCTCCCGGTGGTCCTTGACGACGATGGTGCGGAAGCCCAGATAGGCGTAGGTCTTGGGGTCGATGATGATCTCACTTCGCAGGTAACCGTTCTCGACGCGGTAGAGCGTGACGCCGTGACGATGCCCGATGTCGGCGGCCTTGGGCTCGTACTGGACGCCGGGGATCCCGGCGGCGGCACCGTACAGCGCCGCCTCGATCTTCGGGGGAAGGACGGCGTCGCGCATCGAGAGGGCGATGAGCTCGAATGCCCGGGAGTTGCGCTCCTCGGCCGTCGGCGGTTCCGGCTTCGTCTTCTTCATCAGCGCGTACTTTTCGCGCGTCCGCTTCGGCAGGTCCTTCGGGATCGGCTTGCTCCACTCGGCGAGCCTCCGGGCGTACTCCCCGTCGATCGTCTTGTAGACCCCGGCGAGTACCGCTTTAGGGTCGGTGGGCAGGGCGAGCAGTTCCGGGTAGGTCGGGCTGTACTTCGACCCCCCGGCGACGCGCAGCCGGCCGTCCTGGATGACGGCGAACCGCTCGCCGTCCGTCCGCCGCCACACTTCCCGGGTCAGGGTCTTCTTCGGAGTGCCGAAGACGGGGCGTCCGCCGCCTTCCTGGGTATCGGCGTAGACCGTCTTCAGATAGACCCACTGCGTCTTGCCCATCTTCGGGACGGGCTTGCTCGCGGCGACCAGGGCGGCGTTGTGGGCGAGGTCCCGAGGACCGCCGAGCGGGCGCAGGGCGAGGGGGGCGGGATCCCGGTCACCGTGGACGCCGACGACGACACTGGCGGTGGCCACCGCCCCGGCGAGGGCGCCGACCATGAGGAGGCGCCGGCGGCCGGACCACGGCCGGGCGGCGGGGGCGGGAGCCTCGTCGAGGAGACGGGCCCGCAGGCGGGCCTTGGCCATGCGGTCGTATTCGGCGACGTCCGGGCGGCCCTCGCGGAAAAGGGTGATCTCTTCGGTGGTCATGTCGCGTTCTCCTCAAGGGGGTTGGCGCCGCCGAGCGCACGGCGGGTCTTCTTGCGGATCCGGTGCAGGCGGGACCTGATCGTTCCGAGGGGGACGCCGAGGGCCTGGGCCGCCTCGTCGTAGGTCAGCTCCGCCCAGGCGATAAGCAGGAGCAGGTCGCGGTCGGCGGCCGAGAGCCGGGTGAGCGCCGCCGCGAGTTCGGGCCGGAGACGATGCGCCGCCACCCGGGCGGCGCTGCGCTCGTCGAACGGCTCCTCCGGACGGTCCGGCGCCGCACGGGCCAGAGCGCGGTTGCGGCGAACCTCGGCGCGGCGGTGTTCGCGCAGGGCGTGTGTGGCGATTCCGTAGAGCCACGGGCGCGCGTCCGGACGTGCGAAGTCGTACTGTCCGCGTTTGCGGAAGGCGGTCAGGAACGTCTCCGCGACGACGTCGTCGGCCGTGCCGGGGCCGAGGCGGCGGGCGAGGTACCGGTGGATCTCGTCGGCGTGCCGGTCGAACAGGTCGGCGAAGCTGTCGGGCCGCTGGAGCGACTCCTGCAGGACCGCGGCGTCGGTGACCGGGCCGGGAGGGACGCCCGGTTCCGTCCCGGAAGGCGCGGTCAACATATGCCCCGTCCGTTCATGAAGGATCCTTTCGAGTGGCTGTCACCCGGTACTCGGCCGGTCGCCCCGGATCGGTTCCCTTTTCTGGATCGCCTCTCGCGGCGGCCCGTCCGGCGACTTGACCGCCGACAACGGCGGACTGCCGCTCACCATCCGCGGATGCCGCCAGATCACGTCGGGCCTGGGGCGCCGCGCTCCGGCTTGCACCGACTCCTGACGACGATCCCGCATCGTCGATCGCGTACGGCGCAGACCGGTCAGGTGATCAACTTTTGGCGTCACGCGATCAACTGCGGCGGCGCGGAGGAGGCGAGGCTGGAAGGCATGTCAACGCCTCAGTCCTCGCCGCCGTCCGCAGACACTCCGCCGCCCGAATCCCCGGCATGGTCCGGCGGCTCGACGAACTGGTCACCGATCGTCGCGCTCGCTGCCGGTATCGCGGTGCTCGTCGCCAGCGAGTTCCTGCCGGCGAGCGTGCTGCCCACGATGGCCGCCGATCTCGGGCTGAGCGAGGGCACCGCCGGGCTGGCGGTCGCGGCGACCGCGGTCGCGGGCGCGGTCACCGCCCCCAGTATCGCGGTGCTGCTGCCGCGGACGGACCGGCGCACGGTCCTGACCGGGCTGCTGGTCGCGGCGGCCGTCTCGAACCTGGCGGTGGCGGTCGCCCCCGGTTTCGCCGTCCTGCTCCTCGGCCGGCTCGTCCTCGGCGTCGCCATCGCCGGGTACTGGTCGTTCGCGTTCGGCGCCGGAACCCGCGCCGTGCCGGGACGCGACAGCGTGGTCTCAACGTCCATCGCGCTGGGCGTCACCCTCGCGACGATCGGCGGCGTCCCGTTGGCGTCCCTGCTCGGCGACGCGGTCGGCTGGCGGTTGGTGTTCGGCGTCGCGGCGGCCCTCGGCATCGCCGCTGCCCTGGCCGTGGCCTTGACGTTGCCACCGGTACCCCCGCACCCGGCCGCCGGAATGGCGATGCTGCGGGCGGCGCTTGCCAACCGGTGGCTGATGGCCGGGGTGCTGGGCGTGGTCCTGGTCGCGTTCGGCAACTTCGCCGCCTACCCCTTCATCCGGGTCGCGATCAAGGACGTCGACGCGGGCGCCACGGTATGGCTGCTGCTGGCCTGGGGCGTGGGCGGGATGGCGGGCAACCTCGCCGCCGGGCGGCTCGCGGGACGGCTGCGCGCTGTGGTCGCCGCGGCCCCGCTGCTGCTGGCCGGCGGCCTCCTGGTCACCGCGACCGCGCCATCCCTGCCGCTGCTGGCCGCGGGGGTCGTCGTGTGGGGCCTGGCCTTCAACATGGTCCCGGTCGCCACCCAGCTATGGGTGACCCGCGTCGAGCCCGAACGCGCCGAGTCGGCCCTGTCGTTGCAGGTCACCGCGTTCCAGGTGGCGATCACGCTGGGGTCGACGTCAGGAGGCGCGCTCCTGGACGCCCGCGGCGTGCAGGCGGCCTTCCTGCTCGGCACGGGGTTCGCCGCGGCGGCCGGGCTGCTTTTCGCCGCGCTGCGCGTCCCGCGCGGGTGACGGCTCCCGCCAGGCCTGCGGCGCGACGCCGTGGTGGGACGAGAACGCCCGGCTGAAGGCGGCGGTGGAGCCGTACCCGACGGCGGACGCGATGTACTCCACCGGACGCGAGGGGTCGGTGAGCAGCCGGCGCGCCTCCCGCATCCGGATCTCCCGGAGCACCTCCGCGGGTCCGCGGCCGAGTGCGCGGCGGAACCGCTCGCCCAGGGCGGAACGCGACAGGTGGACCAGGCGGGCCATCCCCTCGACGGTCCACGGGTCGGCTGGGCGGGCCGTCACGGCGGCCACCACCGTGGTGACGGCTTCGTCAGGAGGTCCGGCGTCGCCGCCCTGGTCCTCCTGCCAAGAGGTGGTCATCGCCGCGCCGATCAGGTTGCCGTAGCTGGCGGCGAACAGGGTCGGTCGGGACGCACGATCGAGCGGGCACCGCGTGACGAGCGCCATGACGCCGCCATGCCGGGTGCCGAAGCCGCGGACCACCAGCGGGCTGGGCAGCCGACGGACCGGGACGGCCATGTGAAGGTCGGCTACGACCAGGGCGGACTCCTCATGCCGTTCCGAAGCGGTGAGCCGGTGAGCGGTGCGGGCGTCGATGAGGACGGCGTCCCCCTCGGCGAGCGACTGCGCCTCGAACGCCGCCTCAAGCGTGAGCTCGCCCGCCAGCACCAGCGCCCACAGCGGGCCCGGCGGTTCGGTGAGCACCGCGCCCGCCGGCAGCTGGACATGGTCCATGCCCGACATCTCCCAAGCCGGTTCCGGGGAGGAGGCGCCGGCGTCGTATGCCCGTGAGATGTCTACGATGTTCGCCACGTGAGCTGAAGCAGGTAAAAGACGGCGGCCTATTCCCGCGCGTCCAGGATGGCGTCTCCGGGAGCTCTCGACTGGCTGCGGGAGTCGACCTGGTGATGACGGTGAGTGCTCGGATGGCGGGGTCCGACGCATCCCCGCAGTCGCGTTTCCGGGCCCGGAACAGGCCCGTGGCTACAACCGGGTCACAGCAGGAAATCCGCAGGTCACGCGCCTATCTGGGCTGCACACGACGTGCGCCGGGTCCGCCGGGGGCCGGGTGTCCCTCTGCGGCCACGGCGGAACGTGCCAACACGGTGACATCCGGTTCCGGCCTCGCGAGACTGGCTGCGTGACGGACTGGGTCGCCAACGGCATCTCGATCGCCTCCCTCGGGACGACGATCGTTTTCGGGGTCCTCCAGGTCCGCAAGGACGGCGAGCGGCGCTTCGCCTCTCCGGACCGGACGGCGCCCCAGCCCCCGAGCGAGCCTTCAGCCGGGCCCCAGACGCCCTATCCGACGTACCCGCAGGAACCGGCATACCCGCAGGAGCCGACGTACCCGCAGTACCCCACGTACCCGCAGTACCCCACGTATCCGCAGCCCCAGCAGCCCCAGCCCGGTCCGTTCCCGCCTCCGCCGGCGCCGGTCCCGGACTCGGTGGGGCCCTTGCCCTGGTGGATGGCGAGCACGCGCAAGTCGTTCCTCTTCTCGATGGTCATCACGGCGGCGATCACAACGCTCCTCGAACTGGTGTCCGGCAACCCGGTCGTCCAGGCGGCGATCGCGAGCGGGCTGCTGGCCGCCGTGCTGGCCGTCTGGCTGGCGCGGCGGTCCCGCAGCAGGCCGTCCTACAACCTCACGGGCCTTCTTCTCATCCTCGTGGGCCTCGCGGGCATGCTGGCGATCCTCGCCCTGCCGCTGGCGCCTGCCCTGCGCGTGCCGCAGGTGGTGGTCGCGTTCACGGTGCCGTGGTTCCTGCTGAGCCGCCTCGCGGACCGCGCCTTCCCGAATCCCGCCCGCGAGGGGTAGCGGACGCCGCGGTCAGCGGGAGCGGATCATCGCCGGGACGTCCCCGACTGGTCGCACTCGGCGTAGGCGCGGTACGGCGGGTCGAGCGCCGCGTTCTCGGGCGCGTTGCTGGATTCGTAACCACTTATTCTGACTGCCCGCCAACGCGAGCTACGCTGCCTGCTGATGAGTGACGTTGCGCAGCAGCCGGTGTTCTGGACCGACGACTCGCCGGTCTGCGAGCCCATGGCGCACGGTGACGACATCGCCGCGCACTTCCATGACTACGGCCAGCTGAGGTACGCCGCCTCCGGGGCGCTCGTCACGACGACCAAGGTCGGCACCTGGGTGGCGCCGGCGAACCGCATCACGTGGGTGCCGCCCTTCTATGTCCACAGCAGTCACTCCTACGGCGAGACCGATGTCCGCGTGCTCCCGGTTCCGGCAGCGTTGTCCGAGGAACTGCCGCCCGAGCCGTCGGTCTTCGTGGCCAGTCCGCTGCTGCGCGAGGCATACCTGGCGATGAGCGGCGAGCATGAGCCCGCCGGCAGTGAGCGCGGCCGTCTGCTGCTCGCGGTGATCGGTGCGGAGTTGGCCCGCGCCCCGCAGGAGCCACTGCGGCTGCCGGAGCCGAGCGATCCTCGCCTCAAGGCCGTCACCGACCTGCTGCACGCCGACCCGGCCATTTCGGCGACGCTGGCGGAGTTGGGGCACCGAACCGGTTCGAGTGAACGGACTCTCAGCCGGCTGTTCGGCAGCGAATTGTCGATGAGCTTCCATCAGTGGCGCACGCTGCTGCGGATTCAGCGAGCGCTGCTCGAACTCGCTGAAGGTACCTCGGTCACCGAGACGGCGATGCGACTCGGCTGGGCGAACCCCGGCAGCTTCATCAACGCCTTCACCGATCTCGTCGGCCAGACGCCCGGTCGTTACCGCTCCGCAGCGGGTGCGGCTCACAGCTGAGCATCGCCTCCGTCGATCTGGCGGGTTATCCGAAATTCGGGGCGGAACATCGGTGGCACGCCCGCCCGCGCGGCGGCCACGCTTTGAGGCATGTCCCACCACCTTCCGGGTCACGGTGCTGCGGCTTCGGCGGCCGCTACGGCGGCATCCTCCGGAGTCACGCTAGGTGACCTGATCCTGCAGGCGCTCAGCCGGCACAGCTCGTCCGCGGCCTTCGTGGCCGGTGATCGGCGACTGACCTATGCGCACGTCAGGGACCTTCTCTCGCAGTATGTGGCCGCGCTGGCCCATCGGGGAGTGGGTCTCGGCGTGGGGGTCACGATGCTCAGTCCGAACATGCCTGAATCGTGGATCGTCCAGGCCGCGACGTATCTCTTGGGCGGCCGCTTCACCGGGTTGCAGGCCCTGGCCTCGGTCGCGGACCACATCACCGTCTGCGAGGACGCAGAGGCCACGGTGCTGGTGGTGACCGCGCCCCTGGAGGAGCATGGCCGCCAGGTCCTCGCCGAGGTCGACTCCCTGCGACACCTGATGGTGATCCCCGCCGCCGGCGGCCTGTCCGAGGGCGAGCCCGCGGCGGTCCGGTCGCTGGACCGTGGTCCGGCGACGGAGACGGACGTCGCCTGGCTGCAGTACACCGGCGGGACGACCGGCAGGCCCAAGGGCGTGATGCAGCCTCATCGGTCGATGGTGCAGATGGTCTATGCGCACATGGCCGACTTCGAGCAGCCGCACCTCCCGCGGTACCTGGCAGCGGCCCCGCTCACCCACGCGGCCGGGCTGGCCGTCATCCCGGCCCTGCTGCGCGGCGGCACGGTCGTGATCGAGCAGGGCTTCGAACCCGGCCGGTTCCTCGACGTCATCGAGGCCGAGCACATCAATTGCGTGAGCGGCCTTCCGACGATGATCTACACCTTGCTGGATCAGGAGCGTCCGGAGACCAGGGACCTCTCCAGCCTCGAGGTGATCTGGTACGCCACCGGACCGATGTCGCCGGTGCGCCTGGCGGAGGCTCGCGAGCGGATCGGTCCGGTCTTCTCCCAGATCTACGGGCAGACGGAGTCGGCCGGCATCGGGACGGTCCTGACCAAGGCCGCACACGAGACCGCGAGTCTCGAGCAACTCGCCTCCTGCGGCCGTCCCGTGGTCGGCAACCGCATCAGGCTCATCGACGATGACGGCCACGACGTTCCTTTGGGCGAGGTGGGCGAGATCGCCATGCAGGGCCGCGGGGTGATGCTGGGCTACAAGAACCT
Source organism: Spirillospora sp. NPDC046719 (assembly GCF_040645715.1). Lineage (NCBI taxonomy): Bacteria > Bacillati > Actinomycetota > Actinomycetes > Streptosporangiales > Thermomonosporaceae > Spirillospora > Spirillospora sp. NPDC046719. The sequence continues at coordinate 37,452 of NZ_JBEYYT010000017.1, forward strand.
CCCCGACGAGACGGAAGCGGCGCTCAAGGGGGGATGGCTCCACACCGGAGACCTCGCCCGCCAGGACGCCGAGGGCCTGATCTACATCGTGGACCGCAAGAAGGACATGATCATCTCGGGTGGTTTCAACATCTACGCGAGCGAAGTCGAGGCCGTTCTGGCAGCGCACCCTTCGGTGGGCGCGGCCGCCGTCATCGGCGTGCCGGACAGCCGCTGGGGGGAGCTCGTCACCGCGTTCGTGGTCCCGCGACCGGGGCGACAGGTCGACATTCCCGCGCTCCAGTCCTACGTGAAGCAGGCCAAGGGCTCTATGTACGCGCCCAAGAAGGTCGTGGTCGTGGACTCACTTCCCGCCACGCCGGTGGGAAAGATCGACAAGAAGCGCTTGCGCGCGCCGTTCTGGGTCGGCTCGGCCCGCAATGTCCACTGATCATCCCGAGGCCCTTTCCGCGGCCATTCACGAAAGGCACTCTGCGTGAACGTACCACCGGCCCGGCTGATCGACTTCCATTCCCACTGGGGCACAGAACGGGGATGGAAGGGAAGCCCGTACGAGACGGCCGAGGACCGCGAGGCCCTGCGGGGCTACTTCAAGTGGGACATGAGCTTCGTCAGCGACGAGGAGCAGGCCGCCCAGTTCCGCCGCGCCAACGTCAGGGCGATGCTCGACTTCGCGTTCACCTACACCATGGACGCCGGTGCACTACGCGACCAGCATGACTACGCCTTCGACTATGCGCGCAAGCACCCCGACGTCGTACTGGGCAACTGGATCGGCATCGACCCCACGCAACCGGCTCATGTCAAGGAATTCGAGCGTTGCCTGAGCGAGGGGACGGGACTCGTCGGACTGACGGTCCACTCGTTCACACCGGCCGGGACACCCGACCAGCCGGAATGGGAGACCTGTCTGAACATGTGCATCGAGGCCGACCGTCCCGTCCTGGTCCATGTCGGCATGTCGGCCACCGGGGCCGGCACCCGCGGAGGCATGGGCATCACCCTGGAGGGCTGCCACCCCCGTTACGTCGACCGCGTCGCGGCCAAGCATCCCGATCTGAACGTGATCGCGGCCCGGGTGGCATGGCCCTGGCAGTCGGAAATGATCGCGGTCGCACTGCACAAGGCGAACGTGTGGATGGAGCTCCACGGTTGGTCACCGCGCTACTTCCCCGATGAGCTCAAGCGCGAGATCGGTAAGCGGCTGCGCAAGAAGGTCTTCTTCGGAGCCGACTACCCGATGCTCACCCACGACAGGCTGGTCGAGGAATGGCGCGAGGAGGGCTTCTCCTCCGATGTCCTCGATGACGTGTTCTCCGGCAACGCCGAGACCTTCCTCACCTCGATCGGAGTCCAGTGATGGACCTCGGACTGACCGGCAAGGTCGCCATCGTCGGCGGCGGCAGCGACGGCTTGGGATACGCCATCGCCGATCGGCTTCTGAAGGAAGGCGCCAATGTCACGATCTTCGCGCGACGCGCGGAGAAGGTCGCAGCCGCCGCGCAACGCCTTGCCGGCGCATACGGCGAGGAGAAGGTCCTCGGGCTGGCCGCCGACTGCTCGGCCGACGCCGACATCGAGCGCGTCACCGCCTCGACCCTTGAGCGGTTCGGTCCAGCCGTTCACGTCCTGGTCACCAACGACGGCGGACCGCCGATCCGGCGCATCTCCGAGCTCACCGACGAGGTGTGGCTGAAGGCCTTCGAACGCCACTTCTTCTACGTCGTCAGATCCGTGCGAGCCACCTTGCCGTACATGACCGCCGAAGGCGGCAGCATCCTCAACGTGGTCTCCGGCGTCGTCGAGCGCCCGGCCGTCGGCATGGCGGCGTCCGTCGGCGTGTGGTCGGCGGTGATCGGCTACGCCAAGACCCTCGCCCTGGAGGTCGCCAGGCAGAGCATCAACGTCAACACGCTGTTGTCCGGCTTCTTCGACACCGCCCTGCTGGACGGACTGCTGGAACGGCAGCCAGAGCTGTCCAAAGCCGGCCTCGGGAACGGGATACCGATGGGACGCATCGGGGCGCCCTCCGAGTTCGCCGACCTGGTCGGTGCGCTCGTGTCACCCAACCTGCGATTCGTCACCGGCGCGGTGATCCCGGTCGACGGCGGCGCCGGCATCGGGATGGGCGCGAGCTTCGACTCGCCGACGTCGAAATGAGGCACTGCTCATGAAGATCTCGACGATGCTCACCTACGGCACCGACCCGCGCGAGGCCGCCGACCACATCGTTCGACTCGAGGCCGCCGGGCTCGACACCGTCTGGGTCGCCGAGGGGTACGGCCATGACTCGCCGACCCTGATGGGCTACCTGGCGGCCCGCACCTCGCGCGTGGAGATCGGCGCGGCCATCCTCAACGTCTACTCCCGCACCCCGACCATGCTCGCATCGACCGCGGCCGGCCTCGACAGCGTGTCCGGCGGTCGCGCCATCATCGGCCTCGGCGCCTCCAACCCGAAGATCATCGAGGGGTGGCACGGCATGCCCTTCGTACGGTCGACCGGCCGTACCAGGGAGACCGTCGAGATCATCCGCGCGGCCCTGCGGCGCGAGGCGGTCGACTACAGCGGCCGCTCCTTCAAGATCCCTCTCCCGGCCGGTCAGGGCACCGGCCTCAGCGAGCCGCTGAAGATCATGACCGAGCCGCTACGCCCGTCGGTTCCGCTCTACATCGCCGCGCTGGGACCGAAATCGGTCGAAGGCGCGGCGGAGTACGCCGACGGCTGGCTGCCTTTCCTGTACGTCCCCGAGGGCGCTGCCGAGGTATGGGGCGACGCGCTCGCCGCAGGAACCGCGAAGCGCCCCGAAACCCTCGCGCCCCTGGAGGTCGTCGCCGGCGGCATCGTCGCCATCGGCGAGGACGTGAAGGAGATACTCGACCTCGCGCGGCCGATGCTCGCGCTCTACATCGGAGGCATGGGCGCCCGCGGCAAGAACTTCTTCAACGACCTCGTCCGACGCTACGGCTACGAAGCCGAGGCCAAGGAGATCCAGGACCTCTACCTCGACGGCAAGAAGAGGGAAGCCGAGGCCAAGGTCCCATTGCAACTCCTTGAACAGATCAACCTCGTCGGCCCGGCCTCTTACGTTCGGGAGCGGATCGAAGCCTTCCGCGAGTCCGGTGTCACCAATCTCCAGGTGACCCCGGTCGGCGACGACCCCGCCGGACTCGTACGCCAACTCAAAGAGTGGGTGGCCTGACCTCCGCTTCTGACCACGCAACACTCCCTACAGCGCTTGACGGTCAATGGCCCCGAGATGGTGGCCCGTCCCGCAGGCAGGAAGGCCGAGAATCGTGCGAAGTTCCTGAAGTCCTGTCGTTACACGCCTCTGCGAGAGCGTGGTTGGAGCGAACGTCGCCTGAGCTTCATGATTCGGCCCTAGGGCGCATATACCAGTCCGTGCTGAAATCAGCCCGGAGAACGAACTCGTCCTGCGCTAGGTAGTCGGCGTCGTCCACGAACACGCCGCCGAGAACGAATTCACGATCCGCTTCCAGTGAGTCATTGGACCGCGGTGCTTCCGGCACGTCGATGCGCAGCCGCATTCCGTCCGGGAGCCCATTGAGCGCCTGGCGAAGTTCGCCCACCGTCCACTCCCGTACCTCGTGACGGTATCGCTCCAGCTCGTGATCATCTTCCACGCAGGCAGAATACGCTCCGAACCGGGGCAACTGAGTACCTGCTGCACCTGCGCACGACATCGCCGGCATCGTGGAGCCCGGCGCGTGGTCGCTGCTCGGTGGTGGGCGCGAACCTGGTGACCGTTCGCTGGCCGAGACGATCCGGCGGGAACTACGGGAAGAGGCTGGGCTCGAGATCCCCGTCCTGGAGCCATTCGTTGTGGACGAAGTGATGGAAGGCGATTCCAGGCTTTTCTCGGTCCAGATCTTCGCCGGCCGCTGGGACGGTGACCCGTCCATGCTGACGCTGACCGAAGGCGTCATGCTCCACTGGTTCCGCCCGGACGTCCTGCCGCGGCTCAGGATCGCCCCGTCGATCGTGAGCTTGGTCCGCAGGCATGCGCGGATGATTCAAGGCCGCCTTGAGTAGATCTTCGCTTTGCCGAGGAGGGGCTTGGCTCTCGCGTGGTGGGGTGGCGGGGCTCGTGCTGGTGAGCCTGAGGCTGAAGATCTGGTTGACCTGCGGAAACGGGGTATATGGCCCGCGATCCTCAATGCGGAGGGAGGAACCGTGGCGGACACCAATCGCGGCGTCGTCTACCAGGGACCGGGCGAGGTCACGGTCGAGGAGCTGGACTTCCCCAAGCTCGAGCTGGCCGAGCAGAACGGCCGCAAGCTCCAGCACGGCGTCATCCTGAAGGTACTCGCGACCAACATCTGCGGGTCCGACCAGCACATGGTGCGCGGCCGGACGACCGCGCCCGCCGGGCTCACGCTCGGCCACGAGATCACCGGCGAGGTGATCGAAACGGGTAGGGACGTCGAGTTCATCAAGGAGGGCGACCTCGTCAGCGTCCCGTTCAACATCGCCTGCGGGCGCTGCCGGAACTGCAAGGAGCGCCACACCGGCGTGTGCGAGAACGTCAACCGGGAACGTCCGGGCGCCGCCTACGGCTACGTCGACATGGGCGGCTGGCACGGCGGGCAGGCGCGGTACGCGGTCGTCCCGTACGCCGACTTCAACCTGCTGAAGTTCCCGGCCGACCGCGACACCGTGATGGCCAAGCTGCCCGACCTGGCGATGCTGTCGGACATCCTCCCTACCGGCTACCACGGCGCCTACACGGCGGGCGTGACCACCGGGTCGACGGTGTACGTGGCGGGCGCGGGGCCGGTCGGGCTGGCGTGCGCCACCGCCTGCCTGCTGCTCGGCGCCGCCGTCGTGATCGTCGGGGACATGAACGAGGAGCGGCTGGCGCAGGCCCGCGGGTTCGGCTGCGAGACGATCGACCTGTCCCAGCACGCCGACGTGGCCGAGCAGATCGAGCAGATCCTCGGGGTCCCCGAGGTGGACGCGGCCGTCGACTGCGTCGGGTTCGAGGCGCGCGGCCACGGTCCGAAGGGCGGAGAGCAGCCCGCGACCGTCCTCAACACGTTGATGGACATCACCCGGGCGGCCGGAAAGGTCGGCATCCCCGGTCTCTACGTGACCGGCGACCCGGGAGCGTCGGACGAGAACGCCCGGGTCGGGCAGCTCGGCCTGAAGATCGGGCTCGGCTGGGCCAAGTCCGAGTCCCTCACCACCGGACAGTGCCCGGTGATGTCCTACAACCGGCAGCTGATGATGGCGATCCTGCACGACCGGGTGCAGGTCGCCCGCAACGTCAACGCGACGGTCATCCCGCTCGACCAGGCGCCCCAGGGCTACGCCGAGTTCGACCGGGGCGCGGCGCGCAAGTACGTCCTCGACCCGCACGGGCTGGTCGGCGCCGCGGCGTGAACTCCGGCGCGGGCGCCGGCACGAGCGCGCCCGCGCCGCCGTTCGGCTCCCGCCCTCTCCTGACGGCCGGAGGTCTCATGGCATCGGGTTCGGATGCGGCGGTCACGATCAGCGTGGTCCTGCCGGTGTACGACGTGCAGGATTACCTTCCTCAGTGCCTGGAATCGCTCTTCCAGCAGGCCGCCTCCGGGGTGGAGGTGGTGGCGGTCGACGACGCGTCGCCCGACGACTGCGGGCGGATTCTCGACGAGCATGCGCGCCGCGACCCGCGCCTGCGGGTGGTGCATCTGGACCGCAACCACGGCCTGGGTGAGGCCCGCAACATCGGCCTCGGCCACGCTCATGGGGACTATGTCTGGTTCGTGGACAGCGACGACTGGGTGACCAGCGGCGCGCTGGCCGCCATCCGCCGGCGTCTGGAGCGTTCCCGGCCGGACGTCCTGGTGTTCGACCACGCGCGTGAGGTCGCGCCCGGCCGGCTGGCTCCGAACCCGTGGAGCGGGCTGCTCCGCGAGCCGCCGCCGGAGGAGTCCTTCACCTTGGACGAGCGGCCGTCCGTGCTCGGGCTGATGATGACGGCGTGGAACAAGGTGATCCGGCGGGAGTACCTGCTGGACCTCGGCCTGGAATTCGGCGATGGGTTCTATGAGGACGTCGCGGTCACCTATCCGATCCTGATGGCCGCCGAACGCATCTCCCTCCTGGACCGCGTCTGCTACGTCTACCGCGTGCGGCGCACGGGCGCGATCACCTCGACGTCCAGTGACCGGCACTTCGAGGTCTTCGACGGGTACGGGAAGATCTTCGCCTTCATGGACGGACGGACGGGCTTCGCAGGCGACCACCGGGCCGCGATGTTCGACCGGATGATCTGGCACTACACCACGATCGCCGAGGACCCGTCCCGGGTGCCGGCGGCTTCGCGGCGGCGCTTCTTCCGGCGGGTGTCGCGGGAGTTTCGGGCGCACCGTCCGAGCCCTTACCGGTATCCGCCGGGGGCGCGCGGGATCAAGTTCCGGCTGGTCGAACGCGACCTGTACTGGCTGTTCCGCGGGCTCGGGCCGCTCAATCGGGCGCGGCTCGTGCTGCGTGGCGCGGCACGCCGGGCGGGCGGCATGGCGCGCACCGGTGCCAGGCGCGCCAAGGCCGCAGCGCCTCTCGCCTACTACCAGCTGCAGAAACGGCTGCCGATGGACGCCGGTCTCGCGGTCTACGCGGCGTACTGGTACCGCGGCTACGCCTGCAATCCCAAGGCGATCTACGAGAGAGCCCGGGAGTTGGCGCCCGACGTCCACGGCGTGTGGGTGGTCGGCCCGGAGGCCGCCGGGTCGTTGCCGGAGGGCGTCGACTACGTCGTCGAGGGCTCGCTGCGCTACTTCCGGGTCATGGGTCGCGCGAAGTACTTCGTCAACAACGTCAACTTTCCGCATGCCATGTCCAAGCGCCGCGGCTCCGTCCACGTTCAGACGCTGCACGGAACGCCTTTGAAGAAGATGGGGTTGGAGCAAGAGCCTTATCCGGTCGGTGCGAGCGGCATGAACTTCGCTCGGCTGCGGAAGCACAGCCGCCGGTGGGACTACGTCGTCTCCGCCAATCCGCTGTCGTCGCAGGTGTGGCGGCGTGCGTATCCCGGTGACTACGAAATCCTGGAGACGGGGTATCCGCGCAACGATCGCCTCTTCCACGCGAGCGGCCAGGACATCGACCGCATTCGCCGGGACCTCGGCATCGCGGCGGGCCAGACCACCGTCCTCTACGCGCCCACCTACCGGGACCACCTCGACGAACTCGTGTATCCACTCGACCCCGCCGTTCTGGCGGCGGCGCTCGGGCCGCGATACGTGCTGCTCGTCCGCGCCCACTACCTCACCGAATCGACGCCGCTCCAGGCGCCCTCTTCGGATTCGGCGTCAATTCTGGACGTGTCCGGCCATGCCGCCGTCGAGGATCTCTGCCTGGCGGCCGACATCCTGATCACCGACTACTCGTCCATCATGTTCGACTACGCCCACCTCGACCGGCCCATCGTCATCTACGCCCCGGACTGGGAGACCTACCGCAGCACGAGGGGCGTCACCTTCGACCTGCTCGCCGAACCACCCGGCCCGGTGGCCCGGACCGAGGACGAACTCATCGCGTGCTTCAAGGGCGACGAACCCGGCAGCGCATCGTCGACCGCCAAGCGCGCCGCGTTCCGCCGCCGTTTCTGCACCTTCGATGACGGCCATGCCGCCGAACGCATCGTCCGCCGCGTCTACGGCAACAGCGGATCCGATGAGCGCGACGTCCAGAATGCCGTCATCCGCTGATCAGGTGGTCGGTGCTGGGCGGCGGTAGGTTGGCCGGGTGGATCGAGAGGTGTTCGCCGAACGGTTCGATGCGTCGGCTCGGGCCGCGCGGCGGTTCGCCCAGTCGCTGGTCTCCGAAGAGCTGCCAGAGCCGCTGGTGTTCCGGGTTCGGCTCAACCAGTCCTATGACGGGCACCCTCCGAAACCCGGCGAGTTGCGGTTTCCGGAGGACGGCAGCCGCCGTCGGGCCGCCGAGTTGAACCGATGTGACGCAGACACCGTCGTGGCCGAATTATGGCGTGACGGTCACGTGCCCGAGTGGGTGAACATCGCGGTGGTCGGCGAGACGGGTGCGGCGACGGTCGTCGAAGTCGTGTGTTGCGGGCGCTTCACGAGTGACGATTCTCGGCTCTATCACTCCGAAGAGGGGGCGCCGCCATTTCATGTCCTCGGTCCGGTTCTGCCGCCTCGGCATGACGGCACTCCGTTCAGCATCCACCGGCATTTCGAGTGCTGGGACACTTCCGACCTCGGACATCTGGCGGCGGTCGCCGGCAAGGTGTGGTCGTTGGCGCTGGCGACCGGGGAGTTCGATGATGATCTGCTCTCCGCGTTGCCGGATCTGCCCTGCGTTGAGATCTTCGAGCATCAGGCGTGCGCGATCGGCGCCGAGGCCATGTCGGCCTTCCTGCGCTTCCCACGGCTGCGGGTCTTGCGCCTGCATCTCGGTGAAGCGAGTCTCTTCCATGCCGGCGCCGGTCGAGGACGGCTCGGCGCCCTCACCGACCTGACGGTCTCCGGCCTTCCGCCGCGGCCGTGGGGCCAGGATGTGCTGGCCGACGTCGCTCCCGACCTTGCGAGCGTGCGCCTCAGTGCGAAGGACGCTCTCTGGCTGGACGGAGCCTTCCCTTCGTCCCTGAACAGGATGAGCCTCAGTGCGGCGAACGTCGCCGGATCGGCGAGGCTGCCGGCGAAGCTCGACAGCCTGTCCATCTGCCTCACCGCTGCCGCCGACGAGGACCTGATGGCGCTGCTCGACGGCGTCACGCAGGTCAGGTCGCTGAGCCTTCGCGGGACTCCCGTCGGCGATGCGATCGTTCCGGTGATCGAGCGGTACGACCTCGATCGGCTCGATCTCGTCGACACCGAGGTGACGCCCGCGACGCTGTCCGGATTCCGCGCCGACCATCCCGGAATCAGCGTGCTTCCGCGCATCGGCCCGTAGCGATGAGTTTCGGTCGTGCTTCGGGTCTCCACTGGGACCGCTACGACCGAGAGGGAGCTTCATGGGCAAGGTCATCTACTGGATGAACACCTCGATCGACGGCTACATCGAGGATGCCGACGGCGGCATGGACTTCATGGAGCCGGACGAGGACTTCCAGGAGGCGGCGAGCGACCACGTTCGCCGGATCTCGGCGTTCCTGTTCGGGCGGCGGCTGTACGAGGCGATGGAGGCGCCCTGGACGCAGGAGCTCGGGAAGGAAGGCGCCCCGGCCGTCGAGCGGGAGTTCGCCCGGCTCTACAAGGAGACGCCGCGGTACGTCTTCTCCGACACCCTCCAGACCGTCCCCGAAGGGGTCACGCTCGTCCGGCGCGAGGACGCCGTGTCCGTGGTGACGCGCCTCAAGGACGAGATCGACGGGATCCTCCAACTCGGCGGTCCCGAGCTGGCCGTCTCCATGGTGGACCTCATCGACGAGTTCTGGGTGTACGCGGCCCCCGTGATCATCGGGGGCGGCAAGCCGTACCTGCCCGTAGGGGAGAACGTGCCGCTGCGCCTGGTCGAGCACCGTTCGTTCGCGTCGGGAATCATGTTCCGGCGCTACGTGCGGCCCCCTGCCGGGCGCTAGGTCCGGAGTCGTCCGCGGTTCGGGCCGAAGGTCCCGTTTCCGAGGGCGGGCCGGCGACGAGACTGGAAGCGTCAGGACGCGATCCGGGAACGCCGCCGGGAGGTTCTCGATGAGGCAGACGCTCAGGTTGGGCACCGTCATGGGCATCCCGGTCGGCGTGAACTGGTCGGTCGCCGCGGCCCTGGTCCTCGTCGCCGACGTGCTGGCCCGGTCGATCCTGCCCGCGTCCTCTCCGGGCGTGTCCGGCGGGATCCGGTGGGCCGCGGCGGTGGTCACGGCCGTGCTCTTCCTGGCGTCCCTGGCGGCTCACGAGTTCGCCCATGCGGTGGTCGCGCGCCGGTTCGGGGTGAAGGTCGTCTCGATCACGCTCTGGATGCTCGGTGGCGTCGCCCAGTTCGAGGGGGAGCCGCCGACGGCCCGCGCCGACCTGCGGATCGCGGCCGTGGGGCCGGCGATGAGCGGTGCGCTGGCCCTGGCGTTCGGCGGTGCCTGGGCGCTGGCGGGCGTGGCGGGGGCCCCGGCCACGGCGGTCGCCTGCCTGGGGTGGCTCGCCGCGACGAACGTCCTCCTCGCCGTCTTCAACCTGCTCCCCGCCGCTCCCCTGGACGGCGGCAGGATCCTGCGCGGGTTCCTGTGGCGGTCCCGCGGCGACCGGGTGAGCGCGGCGCACACCGCCGACCGGGCCGGGACGGTGCTGGGCTTCGTCATGATCGGCGGCGGTCTGCTGGCCCTGCTGGCGGGCGCGTGGCTCGACGGGCTCTGGCTGGCGCTGGTCGGCTGGTTCATCGTCGCCGCCGCGAAGGTCGAGGACCGGTGGACCGATCTGCGGGAGGCGGCGGCGGGACGGCGGATCGCCGACGTCATGACGCCCCATCCGGCTCACGGGTGGACCTGGCAGCCCGCCGGGGCCTTCGCCGAGACCGTCGTCCAGACGTCCCGCCAGCCGGTCTTCCCCGTCGTGGACGCCGCCGGAGACCCGGTCGGCGCGGTCACGACGGCCCGCCTGGTCCGGCTGCGGTCCGAGGAGGCCGGAACGGCCCTCGCGCGGTACATGACGCGGCTCGACCCCGACCGCGTCGTCGGCCCGGAGGAGCCCGCCTCGGCCGTCCTGAAGGCGACTCCGATGCCCGGCGGTCTCCTCGCCGTGGTGGCGGCCGACCACCGGCTGGTGGGCATCGTCACGACCGAGGATCTCCAGCGGCTCGTCCAGCGGGCGAGGTTCGGCGACTCCCGGGGCACCGCCGCCTGACCATCCGGATGATGGATGAGGGCACTCACTTTGGGTAGTCGCTCTATTGCTATGAGGAAGCATCGAGAGGAGTGGACCCGGCGGCCCGGTATGGCCGCCGACCTGCGACGTCACGCTGCCCGGGGACGCCGGGCCGGCAGTGCCCCGCCCTGAGCCGGATGAAGTCCGCCAACTCCGGCTCACCGCAGCAGCAGCCGTCGCCGCAGAAGCCCACGGCGCGCCTGTGGCTGCTGCTGGCCGTCACGATCCTCCTGGTGCTCTTCCTGTTCGCCCCGGCCCTCGTGACCTCACGGCAGCGGCAGAACGAGAACCTGTCCTATACCGACTTCTCGGCCCGCGTCGACGCCGGTCAGGTGCGCACCGTCAGAGTCGACAACAAGGGCGCCGTCGAAGGGAGGCTGACCGACGGACGAGCGTTCACCTCCCGCATCCCCACCGCGCTGAACACCTCGGACCTGGCGCAGCGGATGCAGGCCCGGCACGTGAGGATCACCGCGACCCGGACGGGGAGCAGCCCGTGGGGCGGCCTGCTGCTCTGGCTGCTGCCGCTCGTCCTGATCGGCGGCTTCCTGCTGTGGGCGAGCCGGCGGATGGCGGGCCGCGCGGGCGGCCTGGGCGCCTTCAGCCGCTCCAAGGCCAGGGTCATCGAGGCCGAGCGCCCCACCACCAAGTTCACCGACGTCGCCGGCTACGAGGGCGTCAAGCAGGAGATCAGCGAGTCGGTCGACTTCCTGCGGGCGCCGGACCGGTACGCGGTGGCGGGGGCGCGGCCGCCGCGCGGCGTGATCATGATCGGGCCGCCGGGCACCGGCAAGACGCTGCTCGCGCGCGCCGTCGCGGGGGAGGCCGAGGTCTCGTTCCTGTCGGTGACCGGGGCGTCGTTCGTCGAGATGTTCGTCGGCGTGGGCGCCTCCCGGGTCCGCGACCTGTTCACCGAGGCCCGCAAGCGCGCTCCCTCGATCGTGTTCATCGACGAGATCGACGCCATCGGTGGCAAGCGCGGCAGCGTGCTGCCCGGCGGCGGGCACGAGGAGCGCGAGCAGACCCTCAACCAGCTCCTCGCCGAGATGGACGGCTTCGACCAGGAGAGCGGCATCGTGGTCCTCGCCGCCACCAACCGCCCCGACACCCTCGATCCCGCCCTGCTGCGTCCCGGCCGGTTCGACCGGCAGGTGGTCGTCCCGCTGCCGACCCAGTCCGAGCGCGCCGAGATCCTCGCCGTCCACGCCCACGGCAAGCGCCTCGACACCGATGCCGACCTGGACCGCATGGCCCGCGCCACGCCCGGCTTCTCCGGCGCCGACCTGGCCAACCTCCTCAACGAGGCCGCCATCAACGCGGCGCGGGACGGACGCGTCACGATCACCGCGCAGGACCTCGACACCGCCCGCGACCGCATCATGCTCGGCCGCCGCGACGCCGCCAACGCCCTGCTGCCCGACGAGCGCCGCTCGGTCGCCGTCCACGAGTCCGGGCACGCGCTCCTGGCGGCGCTCTGCGAGCACGCCGACCCGCTCACCAAGGTGACCATCCTGCCCGCCGGCATGTCCCTCGGCTCCACCGAGCAGCTGCCGGAGGTCGAGCGGCACCTCTACAGCCACGCCTACCTCACCGACCTGCTCACCATCCGGCTCGCGGGCCGCGCCGCCGAGCTGCTGGTCTTCGGCCAGGCGTCCACGGGCTCCGCCGCCGACCTGGCCGACGCCACCCAGGTCGCCACCCGCATGGTCCGCGAGTTCGGCCTCTCCACCGCCCTCGGACCGGTCGGCTACGCCACCGACGGCCACGAGGCGCTCAGCACCGTCACCGCCGCGCCCTCCCCCTACTCCCCGACCACGCAACGGCTCATCGACAAGGAGGTGTCGCGGCTCCTCCGCGACGCGGAGACCCGCGCGGTAGAGCAACTGCGCGCGCACCGCGCCGCGCTCGACCGGCTCGTCGCTCTCCTCATGACGGAGGAATCCGTGGACGGGAGCGCCGTCATCGCCATCCTCCGCGACGAAGGGACCCAGGACCGCCCCTAGTGAGGTTCGGCTGGAGAGGTGTAGGCGGGGAGGGGGAGGCGGTGGCCGAGGAGGAAGGCCCGTAGCAGTGCCGTGTACGTGGCGGGCTGGTCGCCGGCAATGGCGTGGCCTGCGCCCTTGACGAAGACGAGCGTCGAGCCGGGCAGCGTCTGGCGGTAGTCGCGGGTCGCCGCCCATTTCACGTAGTCGCACTCGCCGCGCATGATCAGTGCCGGGACGTGGAGTCGCCGCAGTGCCGGACGGGGGTCCGGGACGTCGCGGAAGTCCCTGCTGGTGATCTGGTTGACGTAGAAGCCCTGGCGGTTCCCGTGGGGCGTTCTCGGCGGCGCGCCGGGGCAGGACGAGGCGTCCTTCGCCGCGAGGCCCAGCTCGTGGAAGCGCTCGTCCGCCTCGCGGTCGCCGAGCAGGGCGTGGGCGGCGTTGGGATTGACGTCCAGGAGGAGGGCGGCGGCGAGGAACCGGGGGGAGGACGTCAGCTCGTCGTAGCGCTTCTTCTGCGACGGCGTGAGCCGTGTCCAGGGGTCGCCGTCGCCGTCCGGCAGGGCGGGCAGCCACAGGGCGCCGGGGGAGGTGAAGGCCACCTTGGCGACGTGATCGGGGTGGGCGGCGAGGTACTGCGCGGCGAGGGAGCCGCCCCAGGACTGCCCGACGAGGATCATCTTGTCCGCGCCGATGGCGCTGCGGATCGCGTCCAGGTCGGCGACGTGGCGCGCCACCGTGTAGCCGGTGACGTCGGACAGGCGCGTGGAGCGTCCGGCGCCGAGCTGGTCGTAGGCGTACACGTCGAAGCCGTCCGCGGCGAGCGCGGCACCGCCGACCGGTACGCCCTCGCCCGGGGTGCCGGGACCGCCGTGGAGGAACACCACGGGCGTCGGCTTGCGCTTGCCGGAGGCCGGCGCATGGACGTAGGCGATCCGGGAGCCGGTCGGCAGGTTCCAGAACCGGACGCCGGCGGGAGGCGCGGCGGGCGCGGGGGCGGGACCGGGCCGGAAGACGGTCATCGAGGCGATCGCGGCGACGGCGGCGGCGAGACCGGCGCCGAGCAGCAGCGCGGCTCCCCGCTTGCGGCGCACCCCGAGCAGCCCGAACGCGGGGAGGCCGAGCAGGACGCCGACGCCGGCCACGACCAGCAGCCCGATGACCGCGAGGAGCGGGACGGCGGCGGTGACGGCCGCGAGGCCGACGAAACCGGCGATCCCGGCGAGCGGGGCCGCCACCGCGGCGGCGGGGAGCAGGAGGGCGCCGGACAGCCGGCGCAGGGCGGTACGTGGCATGCGAGTCACGCTAGAAGCGAGGAAAGCCCTGCTCGTGGGACCTTCGGCCTATTTCCAGGAGGCCGGATCCCCGCGCTACGGCGGGGCCTGGACCTCGCCGTCCGGCGGACGGCGATCGGGGCGCGGGCGTCAGCGGATGCCGGGGCGGACGAGGCCGCTCTCGTACGCGAAGATCGTCGCCTGGACGCGGTCGCGGACGCCGAGCTTGCCGAGCACCGCCGCGACGTGGTCCTTCACCGTCGCCGGGCTGATACCGAGCTCGGCGGCCACCTCCACGTTGGTCAGGCCGCGCGCCACCCGGCGGAGCACCTCCGTCTCGCGGGGGGTGAGCGCCGCGAGGCGTTCGGCCTCCTCGGGACCGGGGCCGCCGGCGAAGCGGCCGATCAGCCGTCCGGTGACGGCCGGATCGAGCAGCGCGTCGCCCCGCGCGGCGAGCCGCACCGCGTCGATCACCCGCTCCGGGTCGGCGTCCTTCAGCAGGAAGCCGGCCGCGCCCGCGCGCAGGGCGGCGAACACGTACTCGTCGAGATCGAACGTCGTCAGCACGACGACGCGGGTCGCGGGGACGTCGGCGGTGATCCGGGTGGTCGCCGCCAGGCCGCCGGCGCCGGGCATGCGGACGTCCATGAGCGCGACGTCGGGGCGGAGCGAGGCGGCGAGGGCCACGGCGGTCTCGCCGTCGCCCGCCTGGCCGACCACGGTCATGTCGGGTTCGGCGCCGATCATGGCGGCGATCCCCGCGCGTACCACGGCCTGGTCGTCGGCGATCATCACGCGGATCATGCGGCCACCGTGCCGGGCGCTGTACCGACCGCCGTGCCGGGCGCTGTACCGACCACCGTGCCGGCCGCGGCCGCGAGGACCGCACCGGTCGTTCCGATCAAGAGCGGGACACCTCCGGCAGCCATCCCCGTGCCTCACCGTCGTCGGTGAGCGTCAGCGTACCGCCGCAGGCGTCCGTCAGCGCGCGCAGGCGCCGCGCCGCCGCGGTGCCGCCGGGCGCCCGCCCGGACACCGCGACGCCCCGGCCGGAGAACGCGACCGTGATCGCGTCTCCGCCGGACAGCAGCTCCCGCGCGACCTGGTACGCGGCGACCTCAAGGGCCGGCGGGAGCGGCCTGCGGGCGCCGGTGAACCGGACGGCGGCGCCGCGCCGGGCCGCCAGGACGGCGATGCCGTCGACGGTCGGCGGCGGGTCGCCTCCGTCGTCCTGTGTCCGCAGGTCGGCGAGCAGTTCCCGGAGCGCGGCCAGCCCCGCTTTGGCTTCGGCGAGAACGGCGTCGAGCCGTCCGGCGTCGGCTTCATCGGCCACGTTCTGGGCGTGCCGCCGCGCGGTCCGGCGCAGCCCGTCGGCGATCCGCAGGCGCTCGGACGCGGCGGCCGCGGAGACCTCCCGGGCGAGCCGGTCGCGGTCTCTCGCGGCGGCCGCGTCCCGCCGGCTCCGGCGCGCGGCGGTGTGCGTTCCTAGCGCCCAGGCCGCGAAGCACGGGATCGCGAGCGCCGTGGTGAGGACGGCCCAGGCGGCGACGCGGTTCCCGGTGATGCCGTCGCCACTGGCGAGGGCCGCCCCGCCCGTGGCCGCGACGGCGAGGGGCGCGGGCCACGTCCGGCCGCCCGGAGGGAAGGCGGCGACCGCGTAGACCAGCGCCAGCTCGACCCACCAGTACCAGAGGAACACGTCGCTGAGGGGCGGGCCGGGCCAGCCGGCCAGGTCGAGCCCCAGCCACACCAGGAGCGTCGCGAGGGCGATGGTCAGCGCGCCGCGCGGCGCGCGCCTCCGCCACCACAGCGGGAACGCGTGCACGGTGAACAGCAGCGCGAGCGGAGCACCGAGGACGGGCGAGGAGAAGGGGTCCGGGTCGTCTCCCGGCGGCAGTTCGGCGCCGAGGGACAGCGCGAACGCCAGCACGACCAGCACCGCGTCCAGCGCGGCCGGTCCCCGCCAGCCCCCCGGGCCGTTCAGGAAGGCCGCAAGGGCGGCGGTGGGCGACCTTGCCGTCCTGCGCTCCCGCACGGGCGCGGGTGCGGCGAGAGGGAACTCGGCGTGCACCGTCCAGCCGCCGTCGTCGGGGCCTGCGGAGAGCGAACCGCCGAGGGCCCGTGCGGAGGAGCGCAGCCCGGCCAGGCCGTGTCCCGTGCCGAGACCGGGAGCCGCGGGCGGGCCGCCCCTGTCGGTGACCGTGACGGTGAGCTTCGCGGCGGTTCCCTCGACCCGGACGCGGCACGCGCCCGAGGCGTACCTGACGGCGTTCGTCAGCGCCTCGCGCACCACCCGGTGGGCCGCCGCGACGACGTCCGGCGGCGCGTCGGCGGCCGTGCGCAGGTAGTCGACGGCCGGGTGTTCTGAGACCAGCGCGTCGATGTCGTCGAAGGTAACGGTCCCGGCGGCCTCGATGAGTCGGTCCAGTTCGGCCACGGCCTGCCGGGCCGCGCTCGCGGCGTGACGGGTGGCCTCGGCCGCCAGGTCCCGGTCGGCGAGGCGGGTCGCGGCGCCGGCCGACACCACGATTCCGGTGAGCCGGTGCGCCGCCACGTCGTGCAGTTCGGCCATGAGCCGCTCGCGTTCGGCTTCGGCGGCGAACCGCGGCAGCGCGGACGTTCCGGCGCGGTACGCCGCGAGGGCCGACCGGTCCGCCCGTCTACGCCGCCGCGATCGCCCCAGGACCCAGAGCATCGCCGCGCCGCCCGCCGCCAGGAGCCCCGCCCCGGCC
>NZ_JBEYYT010000018.1:0-53027 GCF_040645715.1 Spirillospora sp. NPDC046719
CCGTCCACCGGGGTGGACGGCACGCCGCGAGCCGGCGGGGGTTCAGGCGGGCGTCTCGGCGGGCTCGGGGGCCTTGACCGGGACCTGCTCGGCGTGGGCGGGGAGTGCGGGGACGAGGAGCGCGGCGGCGGTTCCGGCGGCGAGGGCGGCGACGGCGAGCCAGAGGGCGGGCTGGAGGCCGTCGATGAACGCCTGCGGGGTGGTGAAGTCGCCCCGGGCGGCGAAGACGGCGCCGAGGACCGCGATGCCGAGGACGGTGCCGAACTGGCGCAGCGAGTTGCTCACGCCGGACGCGACGCCGGCCAGTTCGGGCGGGGCGAAGCCGAGGACGGCGCGGGCGATGGGCGGGAAGAACAGTCCCATCCCGATGCCGGCGAGGACGAACGCGGGGACCATCTCGCCGTAGGAGGCGGTCGGCGACAGGACGGCGGCGAGCCAGCCGAGGCCGGCGGTCTGGAACGCCAGCGCGAGGGCCAGCACGTTGCGGACGCCGATGCGGGCGATGAGCGGCGCGGTCAGCGGGGCGACGAGCAGCGGCATGCCGGTCCACGGCAGGGAGCGGACGCCGGCGTCGAGCGGGCTCATCCGCAGGACGCCCTGCATGAACTGGATGAGCAGGAACGTGGCGCCGAACATGGCGAACGACATGATCAGTGAGAGGACGTTGACGAGGCTGAACCCGCGGCTGCGGAACATCCGCATCGGCAGGACCGGCTCGGCGGTGCGCAGCTCGCGGACGATGAAGGCGGCCACCAGCACGCCCCCGCCGATCAGGGAGCCGAGGACCTGCGCGCTCGTCCAGCCGTGCTCGTTGGCGCGGACGAGGCCGAGGACGAGGCCGAGGACGCCGCCCGCGATGAGGACGGTGCCGGCGAGGTCGAGGCGCTTGGCGGCGCCGCGGCTCTCGGTGAGGAACCCGGGGGCGAGGGCGAGCAGCACGGCGCCGACGGGGACGTTGATCCAGAAGATCCACTGCCAGGTGGCGGCCTGGGTGACGGCGCCGCCGAGGACGGGGCCGAGTGCGACGCCGAGGCCGCTCATCATGCTCCAGGCGGCGAGCGCGACGCCGCGCCGGGCGGGCGGCACGGCGGCGGCGAGGAGGGTGAGGGTGAGCGGCAGGACGATCGCGCCGCCGGCGCCCTGGACGGCGCGCGCCGCGATGAGCGTGCCGATGTTGGGGGCGAGCGCGGCGGCGGCGGACGCGGCGGTGAAGACGGCGAGGCCGGCGATGAACATCCGGCGGCGTCCCCACCGGTCGGCGATCGCGGCGGCGGGCAGCAGCAGGACGGCGAACGTGAGCGTGTAGGCGTTGACCGTCCATTCGAGACCTTCGAGGCCGGTGCCGAGGTCGGTGCGGATGTCGGGGAGGGCGTTGGTGACGATGAGGTTGTCGAGCGCCACCATGAACAGCGCGATGCCGGTGACGATGAAGGTGCGGAGGGGGTGCGGCCGGTTCATTAGTTATCACTCACTAACTTCAGTGGGCAAGAAAAAAGGGGATGGGACGGCGGGTCGCCGATGCCGTCCCGCTACCTACGACTCCTCCTCCGGGACCGTGGCCGTCGCGTCGAGATCGGCTCCGCGCAGGCTCTCCGCCCAGTCGCGCAGCGACTCGGGGAGCAGGTGCTCGCCGGGGACGTACGGGACCTTGAACGCGGTGAGCACGTTGATCAGCATCCCGATGGACAGGAAACGGGTGACCACCTCCGGCTCCGTGCCGGACACGTCGGCGACCAGCCGCCACAGGCGCGCCCACCGGGCGTGCCCGATCCGGCTGATCTCCTCGTCCTCCACGGCGGCGGCGTAGAGCTGCAGCTGGAAGCGCAGGAGGTGCGGGTCCTCCTTGAGGAGGCCCCGGTAGGCGTCGGCCATCGCGGCGGTCGCGTCCTTGCCGCGGCGGCCGCCGGCCGCCTCCCGGAGCAGTTCCTCCAGGTCGGCGAAGCAGCGGTCGGCCGCGGCCAGGAACAGGGCGCGCTTGGTCGGGAACAGCCGGAACATGTACGGCTGCGAGACGCCGACGCGCTCGGCGATGGAGGCGGTGGACGTGCCCTCGTAGCCGCCGCGCGCGAACTCGGCCATCGCGGCCTTGATCGCCATCTCGCGGCGCTCGTCGGCGCTCATCCTCGGGCTCATGGAGAGAAAGTTAGTGTCCAATCACTAACTTCGTCAAGAGGGTCGCCGATCCCGTTCTGGACGGCCTCCAAAGCGCCTCCTCCACCGCGCCGTCGAGGCGTAGCGGCGCTCTCCGGGCGCGGCCGCCGGGTCAGCCGCCGAGCCCGCGCTCCCCGGGGTGGTCGGCGTCCCAGCGGGCGCGGGCGGCGGCGATGCCGTCCTTGTGGTCGCGGGACCAGTCGGCGAGCGCGGCCACGGCGCCCGCGAGGCTGCGGCCCGTCGAGGTGAGGCGATAGTCGGTCTGCGGCGGGATGGTCGGGTAGGCGGTCCGCTCGACGAGCCCGTCCCGGCACAGCCGCTTGGTCGTCAGCGTCAGCATGCGCTGCGAGATCCCGGGGATCGCGCGCTGCAACTCGCGGAACCGGCGCACGCCCTTCGACAGCTCCACGAGCACCAGGACCGTCCACCGGTCACCGAGCCGGTCGAGCACGTCCCGGATGCCGCAGTCGTCGTCACCGCACGGCCCGGGGGCGGGCGCCTCCCCCGCCTGGGAGGTTACGGCGGTGTTCGTGACTGACATGAGAATGCCTCCTTACGGACCCGCCGGATAGCGCGGATGCTCGGACCTGCCTTCATCCGATCAACACAGGGAGTGTCCCGATGATTCTCGTGACCGGCGTCTCCGGCTCGCTCGGCGGCCTGATCCGCGACGGCCTCTGCGCCGCAGGCGGCCTGGAGGTGGTGGGGGGCACCCGCTCCGGCGACGGCCGCACGGCCCGCCGGATCGACTTCGACGATCACGCGAGCCTCGCCGAGGGCTTGCGGGGCGTCGACGTGCTGGTGCTCGTGTCCGCCGGATACGCCGAGGACGACGTCGTCCTGGCCCGCCACGGGGCGGTGGCCGACGCGGCGGCAGCGGCGGGAGTGCGGCACGTGGTCTACACGAGCCTGGCGGGCTCGGGGGACCTGACGACGCTCGCGCTCCCGCATCGCTGGACCGAGTCCCGCCTGGCGGCCGGGCCGTTCGACGTGACGTTCCTGCGCAACGGCCTGTACGCGGAGGTGCCGGTCGGGCTCGCGGCGGCGGGCGCCGCCTCCGCCGCGCAGACCGGCGTCTTCGCCGCCGCCTTCGGCGACGGCCGGGTGTCCGTGGTGGTCCGGGAGGACCTCGCGGACGTGGCGGTGCGCGTCGCGGCCGAGACCGAGCGGGACCTCGCGGCGGGCGGCCGCGGCCGGCACGCCGGGAAGACCTACGAGCTGGAGGGCGTCACCGCGATCGGCGGCGCGGACATCGCGGACGTCCTCACCGAGGCGCTCGGCCGTCAGGTCCGCTACCAGCCGATCTCCATCGCCGACGCGCGCGGCGCCCTCGCGGGCAGCGGCCTGGAGCCGTACCAGATCACGCACACGCTGTCGGTGTTCTCCAACATCGGCGCGGGCCTGATGCACGCCGGCCGCACCGACCTCACCGCGCTCCTGCCGGCCGCGCCCCGCTCCGTCCGCGACCTCATCGTGGACGCCGTGAAGGCGGGCGGGTTCCGGTCGGAGTCGATCACCGTCCGGTCGCCGGCCGCGACGTAGTGACCCGCTGCGAGGGGGCCCGCGCGGGCCGCCAGGGCACGCGGGCGGTGGTTCAGAGGGTGACGCCGACCATGACGGGCTCGTTCACCAGCTCCACACCGAACGCGTCGCGGACGCCCGCGCGGACCTCCCGGGCCAGCTCCAGCAGATCCTCGGTGGACGCGCCGCCCGGGTTCGTCAGCGCGAGCGTGTGCTTGGTGGAGATCCGCACCGGGCCGCGCGCGTGGCCCTTCGCGAACCCCGCCTTGTCGATCAGCCAGGCGGCGGACGTCTTGGTCCGCCCGTCCGGCTCCGGGTAGCGCGGGAACGCCGCGTCCGGGCCGAGCCGCTCGGCGACGCGGCGCTCCAGCGCGGCGAGCTGCTCCGCGGTGAGGATCGGGTTGGTGAAGAACGAGCCGGCGCTGCGCGAGTCGGGGTCGGCGGCGTCCAGGACCATGCCCTTGCCGCGCCGCAGTTCCAGGACGGCGTCGCGCGCCTCCTTCAGCGACACCCGCTCGCCGGGCGACACACCGAGGCGCTTCGCCAGCTCCGCGTACGCGATCGGCTGCGACTCCTCCGTCTCGCGGAGCGCGTACGTCACGTCCAGGACCACGTACCGGTCGTTGCCCTTGAACACGCTGTGCCGGTAGGTGAAGCGGCACGCGTCGCGGTCGAGGGTGACGCACGCGCGCGCCTGACGGTCATACGCGCGGACTTCCACGATCGTCTCGCTGACGTCCTGCCCGTACGCGCCGACGTTCTGGATCGGGGTCGCCCCGACCCGTCCCGGGATTCCGGACAGGCACTCGACGCCGGCCAGCCCGTCCGTCACGCAGCGCGCGACGAACGGGTCCCAGTCCTCGCCGGCCCGCACCCGGACGAGGACGGTGTCGCCCTCGCCGGCGGTGCGCTCGACGCCGCGCGCGCCGACGTGCACCACGGTCCCGGGGAACCCGGCGTCCGCGACCACGAGGTTGCTGCCGCCGCCGAGCACCAGCACCGGCTCGCCCTCGTCGTCGGCCTTGCGGACCGCCGCGACCAGCTCCGCCTCCGACGTCGCCTCGACGAAGCGCCGCGCCGGACCGCCCAGCCGCAGCGTGGTGTACCCGGCCAGGTTCACCTCTTCCGCGAACACCGCCACCGTGCTGTCCCCTCCCCGTACGTGCACGTCCGCACCGGCCGGACGTCCGGCCGGTGCGTGCCCCGGCGCGCCTCAGGCGAGCCGGACGACGGCCTTGGCGCGCGTGAGGACCTTCTGGTCGTTCGACCGGGCGGTGAGCGCCACGACGACCTTGTTGTCGTCGAGCTTCTCCTCCACCTTGCCGCTGATCTCCAGGGTCGCGCCGCCCTCGTCGGGCACCACGACCGGCGTTGAGAACCGTACCCCGTAGTCCACCACGGCGCCCGGATCGCCGACCCAGTCGGTGACGTACCGGCCGCCCTGCGCCATCGTGAACATGCCGTGCGCGATCACGTCCGGCAGCCCGACGGCCTTGGCGAAGCTCTCCCGCCAGTGGATCGGGTTGAAGTCGCCGGACGCGCCCGCGTACATCACCAGGTTCGCGCGGTCGACCGGGTAGGTCTGCGCGGGGATCTCGGTGCCGACCTCGACGTCTGCGTAGTTCACCTTCGCGGTCATCAGGCCCCCCGCTCCACGATCGTGTTGTAGGACTTGCAGATCAGCTCGCCCTCGACGGTCTTCACGTCCGTCTCGATGACCATCTTCTCGTTGTTGCCGATCGACCTGATCTCGGTGATCGTCGAGGTGCAGGTCACCACGTCGCCGGCGCGCATCGGCCGGGTGTACTCGAAGCGCTGCTCGCCGTGCACGACCATCGCGTAGTTGAGGTTGAGGTCCGGGTCCGCGAGACCGGCGTTGCCGAGCGACACCACGATCGGGAACGTCGGCGGGGCGATGACGTCGGGGTGGCCCGCCGCCTTCGCGGCCTCGCGGTCGCGGTAGATCGGGTTGTGGTCGCCGATGGCGTCCGCGAACTCGCGGATCTTCACGCGGGAGACCTCATAGGGCTCGGTGGGTGGGAAGCTTCGCCCGATGAAGTCGCGGTTGAGTGCCATGCAGTCCGTCCCTCCAGGTCCCGGCGGGGTCGCGCGGCGGCGTCGCCCTCGTCCGAGCACATTTGCAACGTCTCGACGGACCGTAACAGAATGACGTTCAGCCCGCCCCCGCGGGTCTCAGTAGCGGGAAACGGGCTGATCGATGTCAGGGCAAGCGTGCCGAGAAGTCCGTCGCGGTCCGGTCGCCGGAGCGCCGTGATCGCCGGTTCTGCTGTTCTGCCGGGGACGGCGCGGGCGTGGCCGCGGGCCGTCCGGGCCGCTGGTTAGCGGGTCTCCCGGTGCGGGCGGTGGGTCCGGCAGTTGGGGCAGTACTTCTTGATCTCGAGGCGGTCCGGGTCGTTGCGCCGGTTCTTCCGCGTGATGTAGTTGCGGTGCTTGCACTCCTGGCAGGCCAGCGTGATCTTCGGCCGTACGTCGGTGGCAGCCACGATGGAGTGCCTTTCTGAGCTAGGAACATGGACTACGCATCCCGGCCGCCCGTGGAAGGGCGGCCGGAGATTCGACCCAGCCCTGCTCACCCCCGCGGGGGTGAGAGAGATGGGTAGTAGCGAGGGCCGGACTTGAACCGGCGACACAGCGATTATGAGCCGCTTGCTCTGCCTGACTGAGCTACCCCGCCGCGCTGGTCGGTGTGGACCGGTTAGCAAGGATACCGGATGCTCACCTGACCTCGGAAACGCGAATTCCCGGACCGTGATCGGGGAATCGGTGTTCCGCGGCCCCGCGGGCCGAACCCCAGAGTACCCGGTGGATGTGGGTGACCCGGCGAACGCCCTGCTGGAACCGGTGGGACGGTATCACAGGGCCCCGTTCGGAGCGAATCGGTCCGCGCCCGCCCGTCCCGGCGCGCACGGAGGTTCCCCCGTGCGGCGGACGGCGGCCCGGAACGACGAAGGCCGCCCTCCGAGTGTTCCGGATGGCGGCCGTGGTGCCGTTGAGCCCCTTTACGGAATCGAACCGTAGACCTTCTCCTTACCATGGAGACGCTCTGCCGACTGAGCTAAAGGGGCTTGCGTCGTTCGCGCAGGGAAAACGATACACGGACTCGGGACCGCGCGCGAACTGGATTGCCCGGGACTCCGCCGGCAGGCGTCTCCGCTGGTCAGCGCAGCAGGCTCCGGGCGATGACGAGCTGCTGGATCTGGCTGGTGCCCTCGTAGATGCGGAACAGGCGCACGTCGCGGAAGAACCGTTCGACGGAGACGCCGCGCATGTAGCCCATGCCGCCGAAGACCTGGACGCCGCGGTCGGCGACGCGTCCGACCATCTCGGAGCAGAAGTACTTGGCGCAGGACGGGCCGAGCTTGGTGTCCTCGCCGGCGTCGTAGGCGCGGGCGGCCTCCAGCACCATGGACCGTCCGGCGTAGAGCTCGGCCTGGGAGTCGGCGATGAGGCCCTGGATGAGCTGGTACTCGCCGATGGCGCTGCCGCCCTGGCTGCGGTTCTTGGCGTACTCGACGGTGTCGTCGAGGATGCGCTGGGCGAGGCCGACGCAGAGGGCGGCGATGCTGAGGCGCCCGTGGGCGAGGGACGCCATGGCGGTGCGGAAGCCGGTGCCCTCGGGCCCGACCATCGCGGTCGCGGGGACGCGGACGCCGTCGAAGAACACCTCGGCGGTGTGGGCGCCGCGCTGGCCCATCTTCTGGTCGGCGGGGCCGACGCTGAGGCCCGGGGTGCCGCTCTCGACGAGGAAGGTGGAGATGCCGCGAGAGCCGGTGCCGCCGGTCCGGGCGAAGACCATGAAGACGTCGGCCTCGGGGGCGTTGGTGATGAACCGCTTGGCGCCGTCGATCACGTAGTCGTCGCCGTCGCGGACGGCGGCCGTGGACAGCGTGCTCGGGTCGGAGCCGGCCTCGGCCTCGGTGAGCGCGAACGCGCCGACGATCTCGCCGGACGCGAGGCGCGGCAGCCAGGCGGCCTTCTGCCCGTCGGTGCCGGAGTGCACCAGGACCTGCCCGGCGATGCCGTTGCTGGTGCCGAACATGGAGCGGAACGCGGGGCTGGTGTAGCCGAGCTCGAAGACGAGCCGGACCTCCTCGCTCAGCGACAGGCCGAGCCCGCCGTACTCCTCGGGCAGGGCGTATCCGAACAGCCCCATGTCCCGGGACGTCCGCCGCAGCGGCTCCGGGATCTCGTCGGTCTCCTCGATCTCCTCCTCGCGGGGGACGACCTCGTCGCGGACGAAGCTGCGGACGGCCTTGAGCACGTCGGCGAAATCCTGTGGCTCCATGCCGACATTCTAGAATCAGATTCCACAATGTTCGCGCGGCGCCCCGGCTGTGCCAGGGTGATCTTCATGAGTGCGGCGTTCAACCAGATCGTCGACGAGATCGTCCGTGCGGCGCTCGTCGAGGACCGGTCCTTCGGTGACCTCCTCTCCCGGCTGATGCGGGAGGCGCAGGCGGTGCCCGTCGCCGCGAAGACGGCGGCGCTGCCCCGGATGGCGGAGGGCATCCGCGAGGCGCCGGTGAACCTCGGCGGGTGGCTCGCGGTCGTGTCCGGCGCCTGGATCGAGGACGGCGCCGACCCCGACCCGGTCGGCCCCGCCCTCGTCCACCGGCTCACCGAGGCGACCGCGGCGGCCCTCGCGTTCGGCAACGCCTGGACGGAGGCGACCGGCGGCAAACCGCCCGACATGGAGGAGGAGCAGCCCTCCCAGCAGGTCTTCGACACCGTCCGGCCGGTGCTCGGCGACGGCACCGTGACCGCGATGATGTCGTGGTTCGCGCTGCCGCAGTTCGCGATGGCGTCCAGCACCGTCCTGCAGACGTCCCCGGCCACCCGGACCGGCCTCGACGACCGCGACTTCCGCGCGTTCGCCGCCGGAAAGGCCGCCGAGTACCTGCCGCACATGGACCACGTCCAGGCGCTGCTGCGGGTGCTGGACGGCGAGCGGATCCTCGTCCTGGACCGCGCCACCCGGCACGGCTGGACGGTCACCATCGGCGGCATCGGCGACAACTTCCAGCTGCACATGCTGCTCGGCGGCGCCCTCATCGGGCGTCCCGGCTGCATGCCCGGCACCCCGCCGCCGGCCGAGATCGTCGCGTCCTTCCTGGACGCGGACGTCCCGCCGGGCCGGCCGATCGCCTCCAGCCCGTGGAACCTCGTCGACGCCCACGGCGAATGGATCTACAACGAGGGCGTGCCCGCCGACATCCCGGCCGTCAACGGCACCCGCGTCGTCGTCCTGGACCCGCCGTCCTACGAGCGCACCTTCCCGGCGGGACGCCGGTTCCCGCGCATGCCCGCGACCCTGCGCGTCGACGGCATGCACCTGCCGGACGACCTCGCGGCCTGGTGGTCGCACATCGCCCCGGCGACCCGCTGACCCGCCGACCCGCCGGGCCTCCGGGCCGCTGACCCGGCGGGCCGCTGACCGCGTCCTAGAAGCGGACGAGGACGGCGGTCGCGTCGTCGTGGCGCTTGCCCCGCGCGACCGCCTCCTCCGCCTCCTCCGCGGCCCGGGTCCGCCGGACCAGCTCGCGCGGGCCCTCGTCGTCCAGCACGCGCAGCAGGCCGTCCCAGTCCAGCAGGCCGAACCGCTCCACCAGCCGGGACGCGCCGTCGCTCAGCACCGCCGCCCGCCGCAGCCCCGCGGCGGGCACCTCGCCGGTCAGCCCCTCGTACGCCGCCTCCGGCTTCGTGCTCGCCACCCAGAACCCGCCCGGGCTGTTGCGCGCCTTCCGGACCGCGTCCAGCGTGTAGCTCGGCAGCCGATCGACGCGGTCGTCCCGGACCACCCGGACCTCCCCCACGTCCAGCACGATCGGCGAGTCCGCCAGCACGAACCACTCCACCGCGCCGCCACGTCGCCTTAGTAGCGACACCGTGGCGGACGGGCTGTCCGGGTTCGCCAGGTCGCACGTGCCGGTGTGCGCCTCCCCCGTCACCTTGATCGCCTCGGCGACCAGGTCCGGCAGCGGTTTGCCGTCCTCCAGCGCCATCCGCGCCGCGATCTGCCCGCCGAGCCGCCGCACCAGCCACGCCGGGTCGTGCACGCAGCCGCTGTCCACCCCCGGCGGCGCCGTCGCCCCGTCCAGCAGCACGACCCACCCGGGGCCCGCCGCGACGAAGTCCTCGTTCGGCCGCCCCGGCGTCGCCTCGCTCGCATAACTCACCTGCACGAAGCCAGGTCTACCCGTTCGAACCCGACATGCCCGAAACGTCCACGAAACCCTCACCCTCCGTCCCGTGAACCTTGCCCTGAGCAGGGATCACTCGTCGACGGCGACGCCGAATCCGCGGGCCAGCTCCGCGAGCCCGAACTCGTGCCCCTGGCCGACCACCCGCAGCCGCCAGACGTCGCCGCGCCGGTAGACCTCCGCGAGCAGCATCGTCCGCTCGCTCGTCCCCGCGTCGAGCGTCGCCTGGACGAACGCGCTCTCCGCGTCGTCCGGTCCCACCACCAGCTCGACGGCGCCGAGGTCGCCGAACGTCGCGTCGCCGTCGATCGCGGCCGAGACGGTGACCGTCCGCACGGCCTCCGGCAGCGCCGCGAGGTCCACGACGACCTGCTGCTCGGCCGGGCCGTCCGCCACGAGCCGCACCGCCCCGTCCGGCGTCTCCGCCGCGTTGTAGAAGACGAAGTCCTCGTCGCCGGACACCTGGCCGTCCTCGTCCAGCGCGAACGCCACCACGTCCACTTCGCAGGACGGGTGCCGCACCCACGACGCCTCGACCGTCCACCGCCCGCCGCGGGGCAGGTCGACGGCCCCGCCGCGCGGCAGGACCCGCGGCCCCGCGCGCACCGGCCCGCGCTCGGGCGCCTCCAGCCAGCCCTCCTCGTGCACCGGGAGCTCCAGCTCGGCCACCCGTTCCATACGGCGGTCGCCCCCGTCGAGTGCCACCACGTCAGTGACGCTCGCCGAAAGGTTGATCGCCGCCGCCCCTCCCAGTTCCACGACCCGCCCTCGCGCCTGGGACGCCTTCGGATGGGTCCCGCCGAGCACGAGCACCCGCCGCCCGTCCAGCGGCCGCGCGGCCTCGGCTTTCGGAACCGGCGCCCTGACCACGGACCGCGTTTCACCGTGCGGCGCGCCCGGACGCACGTCGTCGAGCAGCCGCAGGAATGCGCGCTCATCGATGACGGGCACACCGTTCTCCCGCGCCTTGCGGGCCTTGGCCGTCGCGGAAGAACCGTCATTGGTCACGAGCACGCTGGTGAAACGGCTGACCGACGACATGACGTTCAACCCGGCGGCCACCGCCCGCGCGACGAGTTCCTCGCGCGGAACACCCGTCTCGCCGGTGATCGCGATTTTCATGCCCTGGACGAGCGGCGCCCCGCCTTCGAGACGCCCCGGGCACCGGAACGCGCAGCGGACCTTCGGCGCGGACGGCCGGAAAACCCCGTTCTGCTTGGGCGGACACGTCACCAGCGGCAGCCGGACCCCCAGCCGCGCCGCCTCGTCGAGCGACCCGCGCAGCACCCCGGCGAGCGCCCGGACGTCCTCCCTCGCGTCGTGCGCCCGCCCCATCCGCACGCCGTAATGCGCGGCCAGGGTGGCGAGCTTCAGATCGGACGTCGCCGGAGCCAGACGCCGGTTGAGGGCGAGCGTGCACAACCTCGACTCGACCGGAAGGCTCTTGCCCGCCCGCATGAACTCCTGAGCGAGGAATCCGTAGTCGAAAGGCGCGTTGTGCGCCACGAGAACCCGCCCTTTGAGCATTCCCGCGACCCGCTCGGCGACGTCGCCGAACTTCGGAGACCCCTTCAGCCGATCGGCCGTCAGCCCATGAATGTGCACCGGCCCCGGATCACATCCCGGATCGAGCAGCGTCGAGAACTCCTCCCCCGGCCGCCCGTCCTTTCCGACCGTCGCCACGGCAATGGAGAGCACCCTGTGCTGGACGGCCCGGAACCCGGACGTCTCCACGTCCACCAACGCCCACTCCTGGGAGAACACGACCATGGCGAAACGCTAGGCATCCCCTCACGCGAATTCGTTCCCCTGCCCACAACCGGTCACGAACCCCGGGGAAAACCCGGACCCGAAAGCGGCAATTCAGGCCGAGACCTCCGATCACCAGGTGGACGGGAACATGCGGTGTCTCAGGACGGCGTCGACCCGCACGGCCGCGGCCTCCACGTCACCGCAGCGCGCGAGGAAGCGGCGCCCACCGCCCACGTCCTCGAAGTAACCCCACGCCCCGCCGGACGTGGCGTGGACACCGACCGCCACCCGCACGTGCCGGTGCCCGCGCCCGAACGCGAACACCCACAGCAGCAGCGGCCGGGCCGGCAGTTCCTCGGCGCGGTAGAGCTTCACGAACCGGTAGCCCTTCGCGAGGACGGCGGTGGCGAGCAGATCGAGATGATGCGTCGCGGCGGCACGGTGCCCGATGCGCCGCCGCAGGACGCACGGCCTCAAGGCGCGTAGGCCGCCCATACGACCTTCCCCTCCTCGACGAGCGGCCGGACGCCCCAGTCCTGCACGAGCTGCGCCAGCATCAGCAGGCCCCGCCCGCTGGTCGCGTCGTGATTCTCCGGACGGACTTCGGGAGTCCCCGCGCCCTGGTCCCAGACCTCGATCCGCACGAGCCCGTCCCGCACGTCCGGCAGGACGCGGACGACGATGTGCCCGAACCCCACGTGCTTGTAGCTGTTGGTCACCAGCTCGGTAACCACGATGCGGCCGACATAGGTCTCCGCGATCCCCAGTTCCTGGAACCGCTCCACAAGGAAGCGGCGTGCCTGGCCCGGCGCCTGATCGGTCGGCGCGAGCACGAGAGCCGGTGACTCCGGCGTGAATGCTGCTGGCTCCATCGGTGTACGCCCTTCGAGCGCGAACGTCGGCGACCTCGGACGGCCCACACCACGAATCGGCAGATCCCGCCCTAAATCACTCTCTGTTATCGAACGAACACCATGAGGCCACAGAAAGCCGTACGATGACAGGCGACTTCAAGAACACTCTCAATCGGGTTGCTTTTACTAGCACCTCGATTGCTCCCCCCGGCAAGGAAGATCGTCATGGCCTCCACCATCGAAAACAGGATGCGCACCCCGGAACTCCAGTCGTTCGGCGCCGAGGTCAGGAGATTGCGTGAAGCCGCGGGACTCAAGCAGGCCGAACTGGGCGCCCTGACGAACGTCACCCGCGCGTACATCGGCCACGTCGAACTCGGCAAGACCCGATGCCGCCTCGACTTCGCCACGCGCCTGGACAACGCCCTCCAGGCCGACGGGGACATCATCCGAGCGTGGCACGAGTTGCTGGAGAAGATGAAGTCCATCAAGTACGCCGCGTACTTCGTCAACTTCCCGAAGGCCGAGTCAACGGCCAACCTCATCCGCGTCTACGAGACTCACATCGTCAACGGACTGTTCCAGACGGAGGCATATACAAAGGTCATCATCAAGGACCCAGACATGCTTGCAACGCGTTTGAACAGGCAAGCACATGTCCTAGCCGAACCCACTCCCAGAATCTTCGTGGTGCTAGAGGAAAGCGTCCTCTACAGGGAGGTCGGTTCACCAGTAATCATGCGAGAGCAACTTCAATACCTAGTCGAGTTGTCAGAGCGGGCTGGTATCCGAATTCAGGTGCTCCCGACCGTATACGTGGAGGAGGCGCGAGCAGCCTTCGCCATCGCCACGCAAACGGATCGTAGCGATGCCGCGTACATCGTCACCGCGACAGAGGGCATGACCAGCGCAAATCCCATCGATCTTGCCAACCTCAACGAGGCATTCGCTAGTCTGCAGTCAGAGGCGCTCAATGTGAGAGACACACGAGCACTGATCAGAAGGGTGATTGACGAGAGATGGACCTGAGCAAAGTAGTGTGGCGCAAGGCTTCGCGTAGCACGGCACAGGGAGACAACTGCGTCGAAGTCGCGGGCGTCTCGAAGGTTGTCGCGCTCCGTGACAGCAAGGACCCCAATGGCCCCAATATCATCGTAAGCCGCAGCGACTTCCGACGCCTGGCCGAGACCGTCAAAGGCATCTAGCCTGCAGGTACAGGCTTCCCCCGTAAAGACGAGGTGTCGAAGTTGAGCAACGTCACCTGGCGCAAATCCTCTTACAGCAGCGAGCAAGGTGATAACTGCATCGAACTCGCAGTGGTGCCGACGTCCGAGCTGGTCTGGCGCAAGGCGTCGCGGAGCACGGCCGAGGGCGACAACTGCGTCGAGGTCGCGTCCGTATCCGTCGCTGAGGACGCCTGGCGCAAGACGTCCCGTAGTCATGACGATGGAGACGCCTGCGTCGAACTGGCCGCAGTGTCGGACTCCGAGCCAGGCTGGCGGAAGGCGTCGCGGAGCACGGCGCAGGCTGACAACTGCGTTGAGGTGGCGGACGGGACGGGTGTCGTGGCGGTTCGGGACAGCAAGGACCCGGACGGCCCGATGCTCGTCCTCAGCCGCGGCGAGTTCCGGCACCTCACCGACGCCATCAAGCACCTCTAGCCCCCACAACTCAACACATGACGGCGGTGGTCACCTCGCAGGCGGCAGCCGGGTCTTGGGAACCGATCGGTGCCCGGCTAGGGCAGAGTATGCGGCTATGGGTCGTATCTCTGTTGTCACGGGGGCCAACCAGGGGCTCGGGTTCGCTCTCGCCGAAGGGCTGGCGCGAGGTCTCGCCGCCGAGGACGTCGTCTACCTGACAGGCCGCGACGCCGGAAGGATCGAGGCGGCGGCGGGACGCATCGCCGCGCCGGTCGCCGAAGTCCGCACCCGCGTGCTGGACGTGACCGAGGACGCGGCGGTGGCCGCGTTCGCCGACGAGGTGCGGGAGCGGCACGGGGGCGTGGACATCGTGTTCTCCAATGCCGCCGCGCGGCTGACGCCCGACACGCCATGGGCCGAGCTGGTGGGACCGTTCGTGGACACCAACAATCTGGGCACGACGCGCATGTTGCGGGCGTTCTCCCCCATCCTGCGGCCCGGCGGCCGGCTGCTGGTGGTGGCCAGCGACTTCGGCACCCTGCGCAGCCTCCCCGCGAGCCTGCACGGAAGGTTCGACACCGAGACGATGTCGTTCGACGACGTCGACGCCGCCATGCTGGCCTGGCGGGACGCGGTGATCGCCGGCACGGCCGCCGCCGAGGGCTGGCCCGACTGGATCAACATCCCGTCCAAGGTGGGGCAGGTCGCCGCCGTGCGGGTGCTGGCCCGCGAGCGCCGCGAGCGGGACGAGGCCGACGGCACGCTCGTCGCGGCGGTGTGCCCGGGACTGGTGGACACCGCGGCGTCGCGGCCGTGGTTCGAGAACATGGCCGAGGCCCAGACGCCCGAGGCAGCCGCCGCCGCGCTGCTCCGGCTGGCTCTCGGACCGGTCCGTCCGGAAACCTACGGTGAGCTCGTGCAGTTCGGCGAGGTCCGCCCCTGGCGGTGAGGTCCCGCCACAGAGCTTGATGACGCCAGCTCCCATTCGTCCAAGACTCCGGTGGGCGGGGTCGATTAGCGTCCGGGGCATGACGACGAACTCGGACGGGCGGCTTCCCGTTCACCGGGCGCCCGGCGAGGGGCGCCACTACGCCATGGGGCGCATCAACGCGGTGTTCAAGGCGGACGGCGCGGAGACGGCCGACCGCTACTCGATCTCGGAGTGGTGGCTCGAACCGCACACCACAGGGCCCGGGGCGCACCACCATCCGGAGGACGACGTCTTCTACGTCCTCGATGGCACGATGACCTTCCTCATCGGGGACCGCTGGATCGACGCCCCGAAGGGCTCGTTCGTGCTGGCCCCCGGCGGCACGCCCCACGACTTCCAGAACCGCACCGGGGAGCGGGCCGGGGCGCTCAATATCTCCGTCCCCGGGGCCTTCGAGCCGCGGATGCCGGGCATCGTGGAGTGGTTCCTCCAGAACCCGCCCGGCGATCCGGCGGACGCCTAGAGCTTGCTCAGGACGGCCGGTGGGGCGATCACCGGCCGCTGTCGAGCGGGATCTCCTGGAAGCCGACCGCCGGTGCCCCTGTGGCGGGACCCGCACGATTACATGGCAGGTAATCGCTGCGGAGCAGGAGGGGCTGTCAAGGTTGGCCGTCCGACCCGGTGGGGATCTGAGGAGGCCGACCATGTCCGTTGACGCCACGCCGACGAGCACGCGAGCAGTGGTGGAGGAGTTGCTGCGCCGGATGGGCGAGGGCGACCCGGAACGGATCGCCGCGATGTACGCCGAGCACACCGACTGGAAGGTGAACTGGCCTGAAGCGGAGCACGGCCGTGCCGCCACACCCTGGATCCGGCACCGGTCCAGCCGTGCTGATGTCGCCGCCCACTTCCGGGAGATCGCCGAGCACCACGTCCCGGAGAAGGCCGACACTCAGGTGGAGCGCGTCCTGGTGGACGGTGATGACGCGGTCGTGCTCGGGGAGATCCGGCTGACCTCCCGCTCCACGGGACGCGCTTATCGTGCCCGGTTCGCCCTGCACCTCACGGTCGAGAACGGCCTCGTCACCCGCTACCACGTCTACGAGGACAGCCTCGCCGTCGCCCAAGCCTTCACGCCCTGATCGGCGACGGCGGCCTCGGCTCGCACCCGTGGCGCGGCCGAGCCGAGCCGTCAGGGTTCAGTTCTCGCGGGTCCAGGCGGGCGTGATCCGCACCTCGCTGAGGCGCCAGCCCGCCGGGGTCCGCACCGCGGTGCAGTCCTGCCGCAGGCCGCCCGTGAAGTGGGGCGCTCGGCCGTCGCGGTAGTAGTACACGATCGAGTTGGACGAGGCGGACGCCCCGTCGCCGTCGAGGTCCACCAGCAGGTCGGTGGTCGTGTGCTGGGTGCGCTGCCCCTCGACCTCGCCCTTTCGCATGAATTCGACGACCGCGCCAAGGCCGCTGAGGTCGCCGCCGCGCGGCGAGTGCACCGTCACGTCGTCGGTGAAGACGGTGCCGGCGTCGTCCCACCGCGCCTCGTCGAGCAGGCGGGCGAAGCGGGCGAACAGGTCGGCGATCTCGATGCGGTCGGCGGTCGGGGTGTGCACGGACATGGGGCGCCTCATTTCGTTGGAGCAACCAACATTGGTAGCACCAACCATAGAGGAATCCGTTGGCCTTGCCAACAGTAGGGCGGTCCGCGAGGACGCTCAGGCGACGTCCGCGCGGGCGTGCGCGCGGACCTCGCCCAGGTAGTCGGCGATCGCGTCCCGGTTGCGGGCGAGGCACTCGATCCGCCGGGTCATGCGGTCGAGCTCGGCCTCCAGGGTCGCGAGCATCTCCGGTGTGGCGTCGGAGAAGACGATGTTCCGCGGCTTGTCGAGGCACGGCAGGATCTGCTTGATGATGCGGGTCGGCAGTCCCGCGTCCAGCAGCCCGCGGACCTGCAGGACGCGGTCCACTGTCTGCTCGTCGTAGTCGCGGTAGCCGTTCGCGCAGCGCTGCGAGACGATGAGGCCCTGCTCCTCGTAGTAGCGCAGGAGCCGCCGGGAGACGCCGGTCACTTCCGAGAGCTGCCCGATGCGCATATGATCCACCTCACGCGATGCCGGGTTGACCTTCACATGGATGTGAAGGTTTGACGATACCCGGCATGTCGACCGAGAGCATCGACCGGCCCGCCGATGCGCGGGTGCCGGTCCGCGAAGAGAAGCTTCCGATGGCCGCGCTGACGGCCCTGGCGACCGCCGTCTTCATCACCAGCCTGACCGAGACGCTCCCCGCCGGGGTCCTGCCCGCCATGAGCGACGGCCTCCAGGTCAGCGAGTCCGCGGCGGGCCAGGCGGTGACGGTCTACGCCGCCGGCACCGCCCTCACCGCCATCCCGCTGACCGCCGCCACCGCGGGATGGCGGCGCAAGCGGCTGCTCCTGGCGTCCATGGCCGGGTTCGCCGCGGCCAACACGGTCACCGCCGTCTCGTCCGACTACCCGCTGACCCTGATCGCCCGGTTCGTCGCCGGGGTGGCCGCCGGGCTCGCCTGGGCCCTCCTCGCCGGCTACGCCCGCCGCCTCGCACCGGCCAACCTCCAGGGCAAGGCGGTCGCCGTCGCCATGTCCGGGATTCCCGTCGCCCTGTCCCTGGGCGTCCCGGCGGGCACCTTCGTCGGCGGGGCGCTCGGCTGGCGGTCGCCCTTCCTGATCATGACGGGCCTCACCGTCGTCCTGCTCGGCTGGATCGTCGCGACCGTCCCCGACCACCCGGGGCAGCCCTCGCAGGAGCGGCCCGGGATGCTGCGGGCGCTGACCGTCCCGGGCGTCGCGCCGGTTTTGTTCGTGACGCTCGTCTTCGTCCTGGCCCACACCATCCTCTACGCCTACATCGCCGCGTTCCTGAAGCATGCCGGCATGGGCGGCTCGACCGACCTGGTCCTGCTGGCGTTCGGGATCGCCTCGCTGGTGAGCATCTGGTTCACCGGGGCCCGCATCGACCGGCGCCTGCGCGCCCTCGCCGTCGCCAGCGTCCTGCTGGTCGGCGCGGCGGCGGGCGTCCTCGCCGTCCCCGCCCACGACGAGGCGCTCGTCTACCTGGCGGCGCTGCTGTGGGGCCTCGGCTGGGGAGGCGTCCCCACCCTGCTCCAGACGGCCGCCGCCGACGCCGGAGGCAGCGCCGCCGACGCCGCCCAGGCCATGCTGGTCACCCTGTGGAACGTCGCGATGGCCGCGGGCGGGATCGTCGGCGGGGTCCTGCTCGACGCGCTCGGCACGGCGTCCCTTCCCTGGAGCGTCCTGCTGCTCCTGGTCCCGGCCTTCGCCGCCGTCGCGGGCGCCCGTGTCCACGGCTTCCCGGCCGTCCGGCCGCGCGCGTCCGAGTGAGGGCGCCATGGGCGCGGGCGGCCCCGCCCGCGCCCCCGGCGCGCGGTTCGGCGCCGGTGCTCAGGACTTGCCGTCGAAGGCGTCCTGCAGCGCCTGGACGTCCAGCTTCTTCATGGCGAGCATGGCCTTGGTCGCCCTGGCCGCGCCCTCCTGGTCCGGCGAGAGGATCATCTCGTGCAGCGCCCGCGAGTCGATCTGCCAGGACAGCCCGAACCTGTCCTTCAGCCACCCGCAGGGGCCCTCCTCGCCGCCGGCCGCGGTGAGGGTGCTCCACAGCTCGTCGATCTCCTCCTGCGAGTCGCAGGTGACGTGGACGGACACCGCCTCGTCGAAGGTGAACTGCGGGCCGCCGTTGAGGCCGATGAACTGCTGCCCGTCCAGCTCGAACATCACGATCATGACTGAGCCCGGCTCGCCCGGGCCTGCCTCGCCGTACGGCACGACGCCGGTGATCCGCGAGTTCTTCACGACGGACGTGTAGAACCGCGCCGCCTCCTCGGCCTGGCCGTCGAACCACAGGCAGGTGCTGACTTTCCCCATGTCCCCGCTCCTGACGGTCGTGGGTGGTCACTACCCAGGCAGACCATCCCCATCCCCGGAACTCATCGCCGCGCCGCCCGCCCGTCTCACCAGTCCCGCCACCGGTCCGTGAGCGCGGACGGGTCGATGCCCTGCCGGCGGGCCAGCGCCTCGACGTCGACGCCGGCGGCCGTGACCGCGTGGTCGATGTAGTCGCAGAGTTCTTCGCGGTCGACGGTGTCGAAGCCGCCGCCGTCGGTGCCGTCGACCTCGTTCAGCGCGACGACCACGTGCTCGACGGCGGCCATGACGGCCTGGTCGGAGGTGACGTCCAGGGCGGTCAGCTCGTTCTCGAACGCGCGCAGCGCCCGGTCGACCCGCTCCAGGAACGCGTCGGAATGGACGCCGAGCGGCCGCCAGTTCTCGGTGGGGCGGGAGATCATGCCGGAACGGTAGCGACCACGTCCGACAGCGCGCCCGCCCGGACCGGGCCGCGCGGACGTCAGACCGGGGAGCCGTACGGACTGCTCATCAGGGCGAGGACGGCGGCGAGGATCGCCACGGAGAGGACGGCGACGATCCAGGCCACCGCCAGCCGGTCCGGCTTGTCCTTGGCGTTGGGCTGCTCCCGGGTGCCGGGCTGCTCGCTGGTGTCGCGCTGCTCCCGCTCCGCGAGGTACGCCCTGAGCATCCGGCCGCGCACGGGGAAGATCGCGATCGGGATGGCGGCGAACGCGACGCTGAACAGGAACAGCATCGGCGACGACGGCCCGGGACGGAGCAGGCTCGTCGCCAGGACGCCCGCGGCGAGCAGCGGCGTCACCACGTAGAACGCCCGCTTGCCGGGCCCGCTGCCCGCGGCCCACTCGGCGCACACGTCGTCCGGGACGTCCAGCCCGGCGGGCAGGGCGCGGATGCCCAGCAGGAGGAACGCCGTCGCGGCGATCGCGATCGCCCACCAGCCGGGCTCGGGGATCGAAAACAGCATGTCGTCTCGTCCTCTGCCGTCGCGGTCGGCGACGGGTGCGGAGGGGCGGATCCGGACGCGCGCGGCCCTCCGGTGGGAGCGGCCGTGCGGTTCGCCCGGTCAGACCTTGATTATCCCCGTATTGATCACGGTGCGGGACGGCCGCCCGGCGGTCACGGGATGGCTTCGAGTTCGAGCTGCTCGGCGACGGGCGTGGGGGCCGGGGCGGGCGGGGGCGGCGGGACGGGACGGCCCCGGCCGGGCCACCACCAGTTCGCGTGGCCGAGCAGGCTCATCAGCGCGGGGACCAGGACGAGCCGGACGATCGTGGCGTCCACGGCGACGGCGACGGCGAGGCCGAGCGCCATCATCTTGACGGTCGGGTCCGGCTGCGGGACGAACCCCGCGAACACGAAGATCATGATGAGCGCGGCGGAGGTGATCAGCCGGGCGGTGGCGCCGATGCCGATCACCACGCTCTCGTGCGGGTCGCCGGACCGCTCGTACTCCTCCTTGATCCGCGACAGCAGGAACACCTCGTAGTCCATGGACAGCCCGAAGATCAGCGCGAACATGAACAGCGGCACGAACGACATGATCGGGATGGCCTGGTCGACGCCGAGGAGGTGGACGCCCCAGCCCCACTGGAACACGGCGGTGACGACGCCGAACGAGGCGCCGATCGACAGCAGGTTCATCAGCGCCGCCTTGATCGGCACGACGATCGAGCGGAACGCGATGACCAGGAGCAGCAGCGCGACGCCGACGACGGCGATCACGACGGTCCGCATCCGGGACCCGACGGTGTCGGCGAGGTCGATGATCGCGGGGTTCTCGCCGCCGAGGTAGACCTTCGCGCCCGGGTGCGCGTCGCGGACGGCGGGGATCGCGGTGTCGCGGAGCCGGTGGACGAGGTCGGTGGTCGACTGCTCGTGCGGGGCGTCGCGGGGGACGACCAGCAGCGTCGCGGTGGTGCCGATGACGACGGGCTCGCCGACGGACACCACGCCCGGCACCGCGGAGATGCGCTGCCGGAGCTCCTGGGCGATGAGCGTGGCCTGCTTGTCGGGCTTCTTGCTGAGGTCGGGGGCGCCCTTCACGGCCGGCGCGGCCGGCGCGGACGACGCGGGCGGCTCCGTGGCCGGGCCGGTGAGGCCGCCGAGGCCCTGGGGGCCCTTCACGACGGGCGGCTTGCGCTTGGCGGTCCGCTCCGGGCCGGGCGCCTCCGCGACGACGACGAACGGGCTGTAGTGGCCGGCGCCGAACTCCCGCGCGACGATGTCGTACGCCTGCCGCGCCTCCAGCTTCTTCGACGACATGCTGTCGGCCATCACGCCGAACCGCAGGCTGAGGGCCGGCACGGCGAGGGCGAGCAGGACGAGGGTCGCGACGATCGCGTACGGCCAGGCGTGCCGGTCGACGTGCCGGCCCCAGGCCGTCCAGCGAGCGGACGAGCGGTCCGGCCGGACGCGCGGCAGCCGGTACCGGTCGATGCGGGGGCCGAGCGCGCCGAGCACGGCGGGCAGCAGGGTCAGCGACGCCGCCACCATGATCGCCACGGCGACGGCGGTGGCGAGCCCGATCCGGCCGATGAACCCGACGCCGGACAGGAACAGCCCGCAGATCGCGAACACGACCGTCCCGCCGGCGAACACGACGGCGTGGCCGGAGTGCGCCATGGCGCGCCCGACGGCGGTCTCGGTGTCGTCGCCCTCGGCGAGCTGCTGCCGGTAGCGGGTGACGATGAACAGCGCGTAGTCGATGCCGGCGCCGATGCCGAGCATCGCGGCGACCTCCGGCGCGGTCGGCGCGACCTGGAAGAGCGACGCGGAGAAGTGGATCAGCGAGTAGGCGACGGCGAGCCCGCACAGCGACACGATGATCGGGATGCCGGCGGCGAGGAACGACCCGAACGCGAGGAGCAGCACCAGCATCGCCAGGAAGAGCCCGGCGCCCTCCTGCGGGCCGGTCTTCGGCTGGTTGAGGAGCATCGCGGCGATGCCGCCGAACTTGACGTCCAGCCCGGTCATCCGGGCCGGTTCGACGGCCTCCCGGAGGCGGTCGAGGTCGGCGGCGGTGAGGTCGCTCATCGTGCCCTTGAAGTTGACCTGCACGACGACGGCCTTGTCGTCCTTGAGCCCGCCCATGCCGGTGGCGTACGGGTTCTGCACGAACGCGACCCGGTCGAGCCTGCCGATGTTCTCGATCGACTGGCCGATGGTGAGGGCGACGCGCCAGTCCGCCGGGCTCGCCTCCGGCGTCTGGGCGAACACGACCGTCGCGGTGGGCCCGGTCTGCGCCGGGAAGTCCCGGGCCAGGGTGTCGATCGCCTGCTGGGTCTCGGTGCCGGGCAGGCTGCTCTGCTGGACGAACATGCCGCCGTGCATGAGGCCGAGGACGCCGGCGCCGAGCATCAGCGCGAACCAGAGCTCGAAGACGGTGCGCCGCCGGCGCACGCACGAACGCCCCAGAGCGTCCAGGAAACGGGCCATGCTCGCAGAACAGCATGTCTCCATGCATATTTGCAATAGATGCAACTTTGCAGTCGTGGTAACGTCCGTCACATGGACGAGCGGACCGGCCTGCGCGAGCGCAAGAAGCGCCGCACCCGGCACGCCATCGCGACCGCCGCGCTGCGGCTGTTCGCCGAGCGCGGCTACGAGGAGACGACGATCGCCGACATCGCCGCCGCCGCCGACATCGCGCCCCGCACGTTCTTCGGCTACTTCCCGAGCAAGGAGGACGTCGTCTTCGCCGAGGTCGACGACCGGCTCGCGGAGGTCGCCGAACGCCTCGCCGACCGCATCCCCGGCGAGTCCCCCATCCAGGCGATCCGGCGCGGCGTCGTCGACGTCCTGGAGGCGATCGTCAGCGAGCACGGCGAGTACGGCGCCGTCCAGGTTTCGCTGGTCCTCGAACGCCCTGGCCTGCAGGCGCGCGCGCTACAGCGCCTCACCGACACCCAGGAGAAGATCGAGAGCCTCCTCCACGACCTTTGCCCCGCCATAGACGAGATCGACGCCGCCGCCGCGGCGGGCATCGCCGTCGGCGGGATGCAGGCCGTCGTGGTGCACTGCCGCCGCCACGGCTACGACCCGCTCTCGATGCGGACGGCCCTGGACCGCGCCGTCACCATGATCGAGAACGGCCTGGTCACCGTCGACGCGCTGAACCGGCCCTGGGACGAGCCGTCCCCCTAGAACGTCGGGCACCGGGAGCGGAGGCGCCCGCTCCCGGTGCCCGACCCCTTCAGTCCTCGATCCTGATGCGCAGGCGGCGGAAGCCGCGCCCCTTGTTCTCCACCTTCGCCACCGTGATCCGGCCGATCTGCCGCGTCGAGCCGACGTGCGTGCCGCCGTCCGCCTGCGTGTCGAGCCCGACGATGTCGACGATCCGGACGTCCTGGACCTCCGGCGGGACCAGGTTCGTCGCCGTCCGGATGATGTCCGGGATCTCGAACGCCTCGTCGCGCGGCAGCGTCCGGACGTCGATGCGCCGGTCCGCCTCGATCTCCTTGTTGCAGGCGTCCTCGACGGTCTGCTTGAACCCCGGCGGCACCTCGCGCAGATCGAAGTCCATCCGCGCCGTCAGCGGCTCCATGTTGCCGCCCGTCACGAGGCAGCCGTAGTCGCGGAACACCACCCCGCACAGCAGGTGCAGCCCCGAATGGGTCCGCATGAGCGCGGTGCGGCGCGCGTCCTCGACCGCGCCGCCCACCACCGTGCCGACCGGCGGGACCGGATCGTCCTCCACCGGGATCAGCACCAGGTCGTCGCCCTTCCGGACGCCCGCGATCCGCGTCTGCACGCCCTGCCACAGCAGGACGCCGTGGTCCGGCGGCTGCCCGCCGCCGCCCGGATAGAACGCCGAGCGGTCCAGGACGATCCCGTCCGGACCCGCGTCCAGGACGACGGCCTCCCACTCGCGCAGCGCCTGGTCGTCCAGTTCCAGCCGGGTCGTCCGCCCCAGGGTCTCCGTGCTCATGCGATCACCCTAGAACCCCCGCCGCAGCGCGCGCGGCCGGTTCACCAGGGGCCGTACGGGCCCATGTTCGTGCTGCCGCGCCCGCCGCCGCGCTTCTTGAACGGGGCGACGGCCGGCCGGACGTCGGCCAGGTAGACGGCCCCCGCGATGAACGCGGCGACCGGCAGGATGTTCAGCAGCAGCGCGATCGGGTGCACGCCGAGCGCGTAGGGCACGGCCGCGTACGCGCCGCCGACGACCGCCGCGACGATCAGGATGATCATCCACAGCTTCTTGCTCTGCTTGCTCGCCGCCGCGTACGCGCCCTGCGGCACGGTCAGCGCGTCGATCAGCGCCCAGGCCTCCATCACGAACGCGATGATCAGCAGCAGCCAGAAGAAGTAGTCCAGCACACTGAAGTCCGCCATCGGTGATCAGCACTCCCGCTCGTCTCGGACGGCGACCCTCGCGTCGCGCACCTTGCGTCCCAACCCTATGCGGCCCGTCCAGCCCCGGCCCGGAACCACGGTCGACAGGGCCGGATACCGTCCGCCGGGCCCCTGATCCGCGAGCCCGCGACCGGGCCCGGCGGGCCTCCTGGCCGGGTCCCGTTCACAGTGAAAGACGTCAGGGCCCGCCCGTGTGTTCCCCGAGGGGCCCTGAATCCGCTGCTCAGGCGGGTGCGCCTCAGGCGCCGCTCTTCTTGGCGGAGCGGGCCTGCGGGGCCTTCCTCGGCTGCGCGGTGCGCGCCTTCGGCGCGGGCTCGGCGTCCGCCTCGGCGATCGCGGCGACCTCGGCGGCCTCGCGGTGCACGACGCGCTTGCCGCGCTCGGTCAGCTCGTCGATGAACTCGACGGTGCGGGTGCCGACGTGGGTCACGTACGCGACCGCGGCGCCCGGCAGGTCCTTGGCGTCGACGCGCTCCTGCACGCGGCCGACCTCGTCGCGGTAGCGGTCCACGGTCTTGCGGACCTCACCGCGGTAGCGCTCGACGGTCTCGCGGACCTCGCCCTGGTACTTGGACGCGGCCTCGCGGGCCCTGCCCTGGTACCGCGTCACCTGCTCGGGGACCTCGCGGAGCTTCTCCACCGCGAAGTCGCCGGCGCCGGCCACGGCGTAGACGGCCTTGTTCTCACGGAGACTGCTGGCCAGCGTCATCCGACCTCTTCCTTTCCATCCTGCTCTGGGGTGTCGTGCCCGGCTTCTCCGAACACGCCTGCGGCTTCGTTCTCCTTGCGGAACGACTCGTAGATGTCGAGCAGCACCTGCTTCTGGCGCTCCGTGAGGAGGAGGTCGGCCCGGACGGCGGCCTGCACGTCGGTGTCGGCCTCGCGTTCCTCCAGGATTCCGGCCTGCACGTACAGCGCCTCGGCGGAGATCCGCAGCCCCTTGGCGATCTGCTGCAGGATCTCGGCGCTCGGCTTGCGCAGCCCGCGCTCGATCTGGCTCAGGTACGGGTTGGAGATGCCCGAGACGTCCGCGAGCTGGCGCAGCGAGATCTTCGCCCGCGTCCGCTGCTCCCGGATGTACTCCCCGATCGAGCCGACCTTCGAACTTGCCATGTCTCCACCCTGCGTCATCGTGCTTGCTATTGCAAGCACATCAGCTAGCACTCGGCCGTGAGTCCCCTCACAGTCACCCACACCAGCATCGGGCCTCGCGCACCCGGGGTGCGCACACACCGGCACGCCCCCGCGCGAGGCGGTCGCCACCCCGCCGGGAACGACCCCGGAAATGGCGCTCGCCGCACACCGGCCCCACCACCGGACATCACACCCGGACGGGCCGACAGGAGGGCACAGCGGTTCCACGACAATGATCGGGGCCTCCGGACCGACAAGGGATTCCCGACGCCAATCGCCGTTCCGGGGCGAAAAAAGGTGGGCCGATTGGAGAAACCGGTGCGGCGCGCGCCGGAACGGCTCCCGCCGGAGGAACCGGAGAAAAGCACGGCCGCGCGTTGTCCGTGGCCCCCGGTCCGGAGGCCGTCTCGGAGCGCAGGCCGTAACCTGCGCGAACGAGGGACGTTCGGAGTTGTCCCGCGTTGGCCGGGAACCGGGGTTGTCCACTCGTTCACTCCTTGACAAGCAGACTGACCGGGGCTGTCGCGGACAACAGGTCCTTGACACCCGGCGCGGCCCTCGCTGATAGTCATCGAGTTGACCAAAGACGGCGTGCG
This sequence comes from Spirillospora sp. NPDC046719, assembly GCF_040645715.1. Lineage (NCBI taxonomy): Bacteria > Bacillati > Actinomycetota > Actinomycetes > Streptosporangiales > Thermomonosporaceae > Spirillospora > Spirillospora sp. NPDC046719. The sequence goes on from NZ_JBEYYT010000018.1 coordinate 26,075, forward strand.
GCGGCCGGCCGGCCGATGAGTCCGTCCGTCGGAAAGTCACGGTCGAAAGCCGTCCCGGCGCCGCGAACGCCCGTTGCGGGAATGGCGGGAAACGCGTGTCGCCCGCTCGGCGCCATCGTCGACCGAGCCGAATTCCATTCAGTGACGTGAAAGGGGAAGAACGACGTGCGCACCTTCCCGCCGGCGCGGCGGAGCGCGCCGCCGGGGGCGGCAGGGCCGCTCTCGGCGGCGGTGCGCTCCTAGCCGGGCGCGGCGATGCCGCGACCCGAATCCCCCCTCGACCCCTCGGAAGGGCCTGTCCCCGCGTTCGCCCAGGACCTGCGGCACCTGAGGGCCAACGCCGGGAACCCGAGCTACCGGGCCCTGGCGGCGGTCTCGCACTGCGGGCGCACGACGCTCGCCAAGGCGGCGGCCGGGCGGCGGTTCCCCAGTTGGGAGGTCACGCGGGCCTACGTCGAGGCCTGCGAGGGCGACGTCGAGGCGTGGCGCCGGAAATGGCAGGCGACGGACGCCCTGCTGAAGGCGGAGGGCCGCGCTTCCGGTGATCCCGTCCCCGCGCGGGAGCTGGCCAGGACCGCCGCCCCCGGCCGCCGGTCGCACGGCCCGTCACCGCAGGGCGACGATCCGCTCCAGGCCGCGACACCGGACGAGCTGGTCGGCATGCTCCGGCGGCTCTGCAGGCGGGCCCGGATCGAGCCGCATCAGCTTCCCCGGTTGTCCGCCAAGGCCGGCGGCACCGACGCATACGCGGCTCTGTCGGGAGCGCAGATGTCCGGCCTGTTCTACGGGCACCGCGCCCCAAGGGCGCACGAGGTCCTGCGGATCGTCGAACTCTGCCGCGTCGACACCGGCCAGATGCGCCTCTGGGCGATCGCCTGCGCCCGCCTGCTGGACGCTCCGGCGGCCCGGCCGGAGGAGGCGGGGAGCGATCATCCGGGCGGGAACGGCCGCGCGAAAAACCTCGCACGGCGACCGGCGGGCGCCGCCTACCCGGAGCGCGTCCTGCTCGGGATGATGCTGCACCGGCTCCGCGAGGCGCGCGGCCTCCCCGCGCGCGAGGCCGGCGAGGCCATCGGCGCGTCCCCCGCCAAGATCAGCCGCATGGAGCTCGGGCAGGTGAGCCTCCGGGAACCTGACGTCGCCGCGCTCCTGACCCTCTACGGCGTGGAGGACGGCGCGCTGACCGCCTCGCTGCTCGAACTCGCCCGGAGAGCCCCGTCCCCCGGCTCGGCGAACCGGCAGGATGACGGTCCCACCGCCTGGCTGCGCGCCTACTCGGGGCTGGAGGAGTCCACCTCGCTAATCCGGACATGCGGGATCCGCCACATCCCGAGCCTCCTGCAGACCGAGGCGTACGCCCGCATCGTCACCGCCAGGAGCGGCCCGCACCTGGCGGCGGACGACGTCGACGAACTCGTCCGGCTGCGGATGGCGCGGCAGCGGCGGTTCAGCGCGGACGGCGAGCGCCGGCTGTGGGCGATCGTGGACGAGAGGGTGCTGCGGCGGCCGGTGGGCCCGCCGCCGATGTGGCGGGAGCAGATCGCGCACCTCATCGGCATGACCACGTGGCCGAACGTGACGCTGCAGATCCTGCCGTCGGAGTCGCGGCCCCGCCGGGCGTCCCGCGGCCAGATCACCTGGCTCCGCTTCGGCGACGAGGCCCTCCCGGACATCATGTGCCGCGAGGGGCTGACCGGAATCGACTACGTGACGGAACCGTCGGACGTCAACGCGCACATGGTCGCGCTGAACACGCTCGGCGTGCACGCCCGCTGGCCGGAGAAGAGCCTGGAGATCCTCACCGAGATCCTCCACGACCCGACCCCGGAGGCCCCCGGCTGGTTCACCGGCCGGCCCACGCTGCCGCCGCCCGGCGGCGACCGGGAACGGCGGTGAGGGTGGCCGTCCCGCGCATGGCCGTCCCACGCGTCCCGTGCATTCCGCGAGCACCGCCGCCGGACCGGCCCGTGAACGCGACGAGCCCCCGCGACCCTGCAAGTCGTGGGGGCCTGCCGCGGGCGGCGTCCTGATTGCGCCAGGACGCCGCCCACCGTGGCGAGCAAACCCGGCCAGAAGAAGGCATCCACCGGAAAGGTTCACCCTTATGGGCAGAGTAGTGCCCGCGATTCCCCACGAGATTTCGGACACGCTCGAATGGCGTAAGAGCCGCTTCTCGCGGGACGGCAACGAGTGCGTCGAGATGTGCCGTCCGGCCGGCGGGCTGGTCGCGATCCGCGACAGCAAGGACCCCGGCGCCGGCGCGCTCGTCGTCACAGGCGACGAGGGCCGTGCGCTGATGGCGCGGATCCGGAACGGCATGTTCGACCCGCCCGCGCGCCGCTGAGCGGAGGCGTCCATGCGTCCGGCCTCCGCGCGCCGCGCGGAGGCCGGAACCGGCCATGCGGCCCGGCGGGCGCCGGGTCACGCGGACGGGGTGGCGAAGGGGTCGTGCTCGGCGAGCAGCTTGTCGAGCCGCGCCTGGTCGACGCGGCTGGTGACCGCCTGGCTCTCCTGGCGGTCGCGGACGCACTTGGCCAGGGTGAACGTCGAGGTGATCACGTACAGCAGGCCGACCGCCAGGAACGCCCGGACCCACGCGCTGACCGGCAGGTAGACCACGCCGGCGGCGACGGCGACGCTGGAGACCACGAACGAGATCGCGGCCTGGACGAAGAACGCGGTGCTGCCCGCCTGCGCGGGCGGTGTGGAGTTCGTCATGGCCCGAGTCTGCGGCGGCGCGGCGCGGCGGGCATGAGTACCGAGGCTCAATTACCCATGAGTAGCCCGCACCCGGCCCACACGGGCCGGCGGGCGGGGCCGGGGGTCAGCTGACGTCGGAGGGCGGGACCGTCCAGGTGTTGCAGACCGACAGGTCGCGGCCCTTGAAGCCGGCGATCACCCAGCCCGCGTAGTGCCGTCCGGACCCGTGGTCGCGCTGGTCGGGCGGCAGCCGCTCGTCGCCGCGCCCCCGCACGTCGATGATCATCGCGGTGTACTGGGCCTGCGTCATCGGCAGCGTCGCCCGCTCCGAGCTGAGGAACGTCCCGGCGAAGCACTGCGCCTGCAGCTCGATGCGGCGGCTCGCCTCCGTCCGGGTCGCGGTGTCGCCCTTCTCCATCTCGGCGTCGCCGTACAGCAGGATGCCCGCCCGGTCCTGGACGTGGTGGCCGTACTCGTGCGCGATGACCCGCGCGAACACCGCGTAGTGCGACAGCGGCTCGCCGCCGGACGTCTCCACCACGTTCGTCAGACCCACGTACATCGTGTTGTTCGCCGGGCAGTAGAACGCGGACGCGCCCGGCGCCGGGTAGCTGCCGCACGGGCTCGACCCCGGCGTCTGCCAGAAGACCCGGTTCGGGGTGTCGAACCGTATCCCGGCCTTCTTGAACTGCTTGCTCCACGACGCGTCCAGGCAGTCGCTCAGGACGTTCATGAACCGGCGCATCGACGCTGGGCCCGGCACGAGCCGGGGCAGGACGCACCGCACCGGCGTCAGCGCACCCGTCGCGTACAGCTTGTTGTCGGTCGCCGTGCTGCGCGACGCCGTCCGCGGCGCGGCGGAACGGACGTGGGTGCCGATGCCGCCCTCGCCGCCGAACAGCGAGAAGCCGAGGATGCCGAGGACGACGAACGCCGTCAGCCCGCCGAAGATCCCCGCGATCGTCCCGCCGGCGCTGCGGCGCGGCGGCCTGCGCGCCGGGACGTACCGGTACTGCGGCGGCGGACCGTAGGCAGGCGGACCGTACGGAGGCGCCGGCCGAGGCGGGGGGTAGTGACCTGCCATAGCGAAGAATCATCGCACGCATAGCCGATACCATTTGCGGCCATGTCTGCTCTTGCGGCGTTGTGTCGTTTGCGACCGGTGGTGCTCGCGCTGGCGGCCGGTTCCCTCCTGCCCCTGGCGACCGGCGTATCCGCGGCGGCGGCGGACGTGCGTTCCGCGGCCGCGCCCGGGCGGGCCGCCGGGGCCGAGCGGGTGCTGAAGGACGACGTGGCCCTGGCCCCCGGCAAAGGCGGCGTGATCCGGGTCAAGGAGACGATCGTCTACCAGTTCGCGGGGCGTTCCCGGCTGCAGCGGACGTTCCCGACGCGCAGCCACGAGAGCATCACCCAGGACCGCGTCTACGAGATCGGCTCCCTGCGCGCCACCAGCCCGGACGGCGGCCCCACCCGCGTCTCCACGTCCGCCGGCGACACCGACACCACGGTCAAGGTGACCGGAAGCGGCAAGCTGACCGGCGCGCACACCGTCGTCCTCGAATACGACCTGCGCGGCGCCATCGACCAGCTCGGCTCCGCCGAGGAGCTGCGCTGGCCCGCCGCGGGCGGCTGGAGGGTCCCCGTCGACGCGGCCACCGCGACCGTCGACGCCACCGCGATGATCCGCAGCGTCAACTGCTTCGCCGGACCGCTGAAGAGCACCATCGGCTGCACGCAGTACTACACCAACCACGCCCACACGCAGGGCGTCTACAGCCAGCGCGAGATGCTGCCCGGCGAGTACCTCACCGTCGTCGCCGGGCTCCCGCCCGGCACCACCGGCGGCCGCGCGATCTACGAGCGGCGGCACACCGTCGCGACCGCGTTCTCCGTCAACGCGGTCACCGGCGGCGTCCTGCTCGGCCTGCTGGTGCTGCTCGGCGGCGGCGTCGCCGCGCTGTACCTGCTGCGCGGGCGCGACGCCCGCGTCGTCGGCAAGCACGCCTCCGTGGGCGACCAGGCGCCGGTCGTCGGCGCCGAGTTCGAGCCGCCGAACGGGGTGCGGCCCGGCCAGATCGGCACCCTGATCGACGAGCAGGCCGACGTCATCGACGTGACCGCGACGATCGTGGACCTCGCCGTCCGCGGCTACCTGCTCATCGAGGAGGAGGACCGGGCCCGCACCGGCCGCCTCGACTGGACGCTGCGCCGCCTCGGCCGGCCCCCCGTCGACCTGCTCCCCTACGAGCGGATCCTGCTGGACGCGCTGATGACCGGCCGGGACGGCGCGCCGCGCGACGCGGTGAAGCTGTCCGAGCTCGGCGGCACGTTCGCCACGAAGCTCGCGCAGGTGCGCGCCGCGATGTACGACGACGTGGTGAAGCAGGGCTGGTTCGCGCGGCGGCCCGACACCGTCCGGTCCCGGTGGACCGTGTTCGGCATCGCGCTGACCGTCCTCGGCATCGCCGCGACCGTCGCGCTCGCCCTCACCACCGAGTGGGCGCTCGCCGGCCTCGCGCTGATCATCGCGGGCGCCGCCCTCGCCTACGGCGGCCAGTACATGCCCGCCAAGACCGCGCGCGGCTCCACCGTCCTCGCGCACACGATCGGCTTCCGCGCGTTCCTGGAGCGCGGCGCGATCCCGGACGGCGAGGCCGTCGCGTCCCAGCAGCGCATCGCGCTGTTCTCCCGCTTCCTGCCGTACGCGGTCGTCTTCGACGTCGTCGGCAAGTGGGCCGAGACGGTCAAGGACGCCGGCGAGCGCGCCGAGGGCGCCGACAACCTCTACTGGTACGAGGGCCCCGCCGAGTGGGACCTGTCCAACTTCGCCGAGTCGATGCGCACCTTCACCCTCGCGACGTCCGGCTCGATCTCCCAGTCCCGCGGCCTCTGACCTGGCGGAACCGTCCCCGGCCCGTCCCGGCCGGGGACGGATCGGGCACGGAGGAACCCGCGAGGGCGGATCGGACCCGCGACGGGCGCCGGGATGGGTCCCGGCGGCCGCCGCGGGGTCGGACGGCGCCTGCCGATCCGGGGGGTGGGTGAGTGGCCGTTCCGGCAGGCGCCGCGTCGGGGGGAGATGCGGTCCGGGCTCGCATCACCTGACCTGGCGGATGTCGCCCGCGTGCCTCTTGTGGATCCAGCGGAGCGGGCCGAACTTGCGCCGCGTCGCGGCGGCGCGGGCTTTCGCGGCGCGTTCCCGTTCGGCGGCGTCGCGTGCGGCGGCCTCCCGGCGCGCGGCCTCCTCGCGCTCGGCCTCCAGCCGCGCCAGCTCCCGCTCGGCCGGGGTGAGCGCCGGGTCGCGGCGGTTGCGCTGCGACGGGCTGCCGCGCAGGACGCCACCGGTCACCTCGCCGCGGTGCGGCATCTGCGTGTCCCGGCCCGCCGACCGCCGGGGATCCTTGGACGCGAAGATCGTGAGGAAGAGCCAGCCCGCGATCGCCAGGAAGATCACCACGGGGGCGATCGTGTACAGGTAGATGTCCCCGATGTGAACGGAACTGCCGAGCATGTGGCGACACCTCCTCGCCACGGGTGGGTACCCGGTGTCCGCGTTTCAACCATCCGACCGCGCACGCCCCGCCCCACGAACGCCCCCCACACCACGAACGCCCCCACGCCACGGGCGGGCGCGGCACCAGGCGAGCCTTGAGACCGTCCCCCACCTCTCGAAGGCGCGAGGGCATTTCGTAAGATGTCTGACATCTTACAGAGGGAGGTCATGGTGGCGCTGAGTCCCGTTCCGAGCGGGTCGACCGTCGACGCCGTGCTCGACCAGCTCCAGCGGCAGGTCAGCGGCGGCTCCTGGCCGGTGGGCGAGCGCATCCCCGGCGAGCTGGACCTCGCCGCGCAGCTCGGCGTGAGCCGGCCCGCCGTCCGCGAGGCGATCCGCGCGCTGTCGCACTGCGGCGTGCTGGAGGTGCGGCGCGGCGACGGCACCTACGTGCGCAGCAGCGCGGACCCGCGCCCGCTGCTCGGCGGGGTCGCGCACGCGACGGCCCGGGACGTCTTCGAGGTGCAACTCGCCTACGACGTCCAAGCCGCGCGGCTGGCCGCGCGGCGGCGCACCCCCGCAGACCTGGAGCGGCTCGAGGAACTGCTGCGCGCCCGCGACGAGGCCACCGGCGCGGACGAGCACGGCGCCGCCGAGTTCGGCGCCGCCGACGCCCGCTTCCACCTCGGCGTCGCCGAAGCCAGCGGCAACCCGGTGCTCATCGAGGCGATGCGGTTCTTCATCGTCCGGCTCGGCGAGGCGATGCGCGCCGTCCGGCTCGACCACGAGATCCCGGAGGCCGGCCCGGCCAGGCACCGGGCCGTGCTCGACGCGATCGCCGCGTCCGACCCGGACGCGGCCGCGCGGGCCGCCGCCGAGGTCGTCGAACCGACCCTCGCCGTGCTGGACGCCCTGCTCGGCCTCGAGGAGGACCGGTGACGGCGCGGCGGACCGGACTGCTCGGCTCGGTACTGCTGATCGTCCTGGTCGCGGTCAACCTGCGCCCGGCGATCTCCGCGGTCGGGCCGGTGCTGACCGAGATCCAGGACGCCTTCCACCTGTCCGGGACGGCGGCGGGCGCGCTCACCACGCTGCCGCTGGTGTTCTTCGGGTCCTACGGCCTGGTCACCCCCTTCCTGCGGCGGCCCCCACGCAGCGAGACGCTGCTGGTCATCGCCATGGGCCTGCTGATCGCCGGGCTGCTGCTGCGGCTCGTGGACGCCCCCTTCCCGCTGTTCGCCGGGTCGCTGGTCGCGGGCATCGCGATCAGCGTCGGCAACATCGCGATGCCCGCCATCATCAAGCGCGACCACCCGGACTCCATCACCACCGTCACCGCGGTGTACACGCTCGCCGTCAGCGGCGGCGCGTCGATCTCGTCCGGGCTGGCCGTGCCGGTCGAGGACGCGTTCGGCTCCTCGTGGCGGCTGCCGCTCGGGCTGCTGGCGGTGCCCGCGGCGATCGCGGGCCTGATCTGGCTGCCGAAGGCGGTGCGGGCCTCTCGCGCCGCGCGGTCGGCGCCGTCCGCGCCCCCCTCCCGCGCCGCCGCGGCGCTGGTGTGGCGCACGGGCCTGGCCTGGCAGGTCACGGTCTTCATGGGCCTCCAGTCGCTGCTGGCGTACGTGGTGCTCGGCTGGCTGCCGACGATCTGCCAGGACCGCGGGATGACCGACACCGCCGCCGGCTACGTCCTGGCCCTGACCGCGGCGATCCAGGCGGTCGGCTCGCTGGGCGTGCCGCTGCTGGAGCGCCGGATGCGCGACCAGCGCCCGCTGGTGACGCTCACGTGCTCGCTGTGCGTGGTCGGCTTCGCCGGGATCGCCTGGGCGCCGATCGCCACGGTGTGGCTGTGGGCGATCGTCCTCGGCATCGGGCAGGGCCTCGGGTTCGCCACCGCGCTGTCGTTCATCGGCCTGCGCGCGCATGACGCCGGGGTCGCCGCGCAGCTGTCCGGCATGGCGCAGGGCGTCGGCTACGTGATCGCGGCCCTCGGCCCCCTCGTCATCGGCGCGCTGCACGACGCCACCGGCGGCTGGACCGTTCCGATGATCGCCGTGCTGGCGGTCTGCGGGGCGCTCGCCGTCCCCGGCCTGCCCGCCGGACGCAACCGGACGCTCGGTTCGACGGTACCGATACCAGCACCTGAGGTTAATGCGGCGAATTAACGGACACACCCCTAGGCGTCGCAACGGCCGACCATCGGGAGGTGGACGGGATGCTCGCCATGGCCTACGCCAACACCGATCCCATCGGACCGATCTTCTGGGCCTGGATCATTCCCCTGATCGGCACGGTGGCGCTGTTGGCCTGGCTCTACGTCACGATCAGCGCGTCGTCCCGGAAGGTCCATCCGGAGCGCCGCAACGACCAGACGAACCACCGCGGCATGGAGCAGGGCGGGCTGTACTACTACCGTCCCGGCATGTTCTCGCACAGCTACCCGCCGACCTCCGAGCAGGAGGAGGAGTTCCTGTACGAGAACCCGCAGCCGGGCCGCGAGCCCCGTGTCCAGACCGGACCGGGCCTGGCCAACAAGACGCTCAAGGAGCGCGCCAAGATCGTTAAGGATCGGCAGGCCCTGAAGAACGAGGTCGACTCCCTGAAGCGCCCGAAGCGCAACACCTGACCACGCCCCCAGCCCCATCCAGGCCCCGGCCCACCCGCCGGGGCCTCCCCCTTTCCACCCCCTTTCGCCCCCTTTCCACCCTCGCCCCACCCCAGCACCCCCAGTCGCCCACCCCCGCCAACTCCCAGCCCCCACACCGGCAGCCTCCCGGGCCGACGGACTCCCAGCCCGGCTCTGGCGGCTCCCCACCCCCACACCGACAGGCCCCCGCCCCTGCACCAGCAGGCTCAGGGCCCCCGCTCCGACAGGCTCCCGGTCCCCGCACCAACAGGCTCCGAGCACACCCACCCGCACAAGCTCCCAACCACCACACCGGCAGGCGCCCGACCGCACACCAGCAGCCTCCCCGCTCCACACCCGCCAGGCCCCCGCCCCCGGCACCGGCGGCCTCCCCGCCCCGCACCAGCAGGCTCCCGGTCCCGGCACCAGCAGGCTCCGAGCAGACCCACACAAGCTCCCCACCCCCGCACCGGGAGGCGCCCGGCCCCACACCGGCAGGCTCCCCGCCCCTGCACCCGACAGCCTCCGATCCCACCCACACAAGGTCCCCGCCACCACACCGGCAAGCGCCCGACCGCATACCGGGAGCCTCCCCGCCCCACACCGACAGGCTCGCCGCCCCTGTACCAGCAGGCTCCCGGTCCCCGCACCAACAGGCTCCAGGCACAACCGCACAAGCTCCCAACCACCACGCCGGCAGGCGCCCGACCGCACACCGACAAGCTGCCCGCTCATGCACCGGCTGGTTCTCGGCGCCGCACCGGCAGGCTGCTGGCACACCCACGCAGGGACACGGCTCGCGTTCCTCTCGCGCCGTACGGCCACGCTGGGCAGTGCCACGGGTCGGCGTGGGCCGGGGTCACCTGAGCGGTGGGTCCGGGGTCACGTGGGCGGTGGGTCCCGGGGGCACGTAGGCGCTGGGCACGGGGTCACGTGAGCAGTGGAGCCGGTTACGTGGGTGGTTGAGTGAAGACTTCGGGGGCTGGGCGGATGGCTCCCACCTGCGCTTCGCCGCCGTGGAGGGGGACGGTCGCCAGGTCGTCCAGGGCGCTCGGGGCGTCCTGGTCGATGCCCAGGGCGCGGACCAGGGCGACCGTCACCGGTGTGCGGGCTCGCATGGAGCCGTCGTCGATCTTGACGGCGCCGGCGCGGCCGTCGGTGAAGGCGAACGCGTCCACGCCCTCGGCGCCGCATTTGACGAGCAGGCCCGGGACGGCGTCCATGAGCAGGCGCTCCTCGCGGCGCGTCCCGGACGTCCACTGCGGGTGCGCGCGCATCGCGTCGGCGACGCGGCGCTCGGGGGTGCCGGGGCCGGCGAGGACCAGGGCGCGGAACGCGCGGGCGACGCCGGCCACGGACACGGCGAACAGCGGCGCGCCGCAGCCGTCCACGCCGACGGCGCCGACGGGCTCCTCCGCGAGTTCCTCGACGACGGCGCGGACCGCGAGCTGCAGCGGGTGGCCGTGGTCGAGGTAGCCCTCGGTGGGCCATCCGGCGGCGACGCAGGTCGCGAGCATGGCGGCGTGCTTGCCGGAGCAGTTCATCCGCATCCGGGACGGGCCGCCGCCCGTCCGCGCGACCTCCTGCTGGGTCGCGGGGTCCAGCGGCCACTGCTCGGGGCAGCGCAGGTCGGCGGCGCCGAGGCCGGCCCCGGCGAGGATCTTCTCCACGCCTTCGACGTGGAAGTCCTCGCCGGAGTGGCTGCCGGCGGCGAGGGCGAGCAGCTCGCCGTCGAGGTCGAGCCCGGACCGGAGCATCGCGACGGCCTGCATCGGCTTGTTCGCCGAGCGCGGGAAGATCGGCTCCTCCGGCGCGCCCGCGCGCACCGCCGGTTCGCCGCCGGTGTCGAGGCCGATCGCGGCGCCGCGGTGCCGCGACTCCACGAACCCGGACCGCTCGACCTCCACGAGTACGGGATTGATCTGCACTGCGCCCCCTGTCGTCGGTGAACGCGGGCCGCCCGAGCCCGCGTGTCACCATGGTGGTTACCCACCGCACCGAAGTGAATCCGAACTGTGTTCTGTGGATAACCGTCTGGCGCCGCCCCCGCCGGGAATCGGCGGGACGGACGGTGTCCGCGCAGGTCAGCGGCGTTTGACGGCCAGGAGGGCGCGGGCGTCGGCGACGGGCATCGCGGGCCGTTGCGCCAGCGCGGCGGCGGACGCGGCGCGCTCCACGAGCTGAACGTTGGCGGTCACCGGCTGCCCCTTGGCGAAGGTGACGGTGTCCTCCATGCCGACCCGCAGGTGCCCGCCGGCCGACAGTGCGGCGAACATGACGGGCAGGGACGTCCGGCCGATGCCGGTGGCCGACCATGTCGCCCCTTCGGGGAGCGCCTCAACGGCCGCGACCAGCGAGCGCGCGTCCCCGGGCATCCCACCGGGGACGCCCATGACGAGGTCGCAGTGCACATGGCCGCCGTATGGCGGTCCGTGCTTGTCCAGGAGGCGGTTCAGGGCCGCCACCTGTCCGAGGTCGAACAGCTCGAACTCGGGCACGACCTCCAGCTCCTGCGTGCGCTGATACAGCTCCACCATGAACGGCCACGGGTTCATGAAGACGTCGTCGCCGAAGTTGACCGTGCCGCAGGTGAGCGAGCACATGTCCGGTTCCGCGTCCAGGACGCGCAGGCGGTCCTCATAGGGGTCGGTGACGGCACCCCCTGTGGACAGTTGGACGATCAGTCCCGTGCTCTCCCTCAGCGCCGCGACCGTGTCCCGCAGCCGGGACGGGTCGAGGGTGGGCCGCGCGTCGTCGTCGCGGATGTGCACGTGGATGACGGCCGCACCGGCCGCCTCGCATTCCTTGGCCGTCTGGACCAGTTCATCCAGGGTGACGGGCAGGGCGGGGACGTCCGCCTTGGCGGACTCCGCGCCCGTGGGCGCCACCGTGATGAGCGTCGTTGCTCCCATAGGCGGCAGAATGCATGGTCATGCGTGCCGTAGTCCAGAGGGTGAGTCAGGCGAGCGTGTCCGTGGAGGGGCGCGTCGTGGGGCAGATCGACGGGCCGGGACTGATGGTCCTGGTGGGGGTGACGCACGACGACGACGAGGCGAAGGCGCGGAAACTGGCGTCCAAGCTGTGGGGCCTGCGCATCCTCAAGGACGAGAAGTCGTGCTCGGACCTGAACGCGCCGCTGCTCGTGGTGAGCCAGTTCACACTGTACGGGGACGCGCGGAAGGGCCGCCGCCCGACCTGGACGGCCGCCGCGCCCGGCCCGGTGGCGGAACCCCTGGTGGACGCGGTGGTCCAGGAGCTCCGGACGCTGGGCGCCAAGGTGGAGACGGGCGTCTTCGGCGCCGACATGGCCGTCTCGCTGGTGAACGACGGCCCGATCACCCTCGTCGTCGACATCTGACCCGCAGCGCCGACGCCCCCGGAACGGCGCCCGGGGTCAGCCGAAGCCGTAGATCATCCCGACGACCGTGACGATGGTTCCGGCGCCCGCGAGCAGGATCAGGGCCCGGTCCGCCGGGGCGAGCCGTCCGCGCACGCTGGCGGAGTGCACGACCACGCCGGTGCCGCCCTCCGCCTCCTCCGGGCCGGGCTTCCTGCGGGACGGGTTGCGCATACCGATGAGCTTCCACAGCGCGTCGTTCTTCACGTGCTGGTGGCTGGACGAGCACGCGAACAGCCGTCCGCGCGCGCGCTCGATGCAGGGGGCTCCCTGACGCGTCAGCACCCGGCACAGCGTCGGGACGAGCAGGAACTCGTACAGGCACCAGCCGAGGAGCCCGAGCAGCGCCACCCGCCACGAGTGCAGGTACCAGGCGGCACCGGCGACCACCGCGAACAGGGCCCACCACACCAGCGCGGACTCCCGGCGGGGACGGCGGCGGCGGGTGCCCCTGCGCGCGGCCGGCGGCTTCTCTCTCCCCAGGTTCGCGACCATCGGTAGGAATCCACCTTCCCCGGGCGGTGGCCGGTCAGAAATCGTCTATATCAGACGATATTGCCCCGCAGGTCGCCGCTTTACCCGCGATTTGCGGGCCGCCTCCGGAGATCGATCTGCGCGTTGGCCCCCGTTTCCGGCGACACCACGACCTCCTGCGCGGCGGCCACGCCGCCCGCCAGCAGCTCCGCGTCGACGGGCACGTTCCGCTTGACCAGCGCCAGCGCGATCGGCCCCAGCTCGTGGTGGCGCGCCGCGGACCCGACGAACCCGATCGTCCGCCCGCCGGGGACCTCGACCGGGTCGCCGTGCGCGGGCAGCCGGTCGACGCTGCCGTCCAGGTGCAGGAACACCAGGCGGCGGGGCGGGCGCCCCAGGTTGTGGACGCGCGCGACCGTCTCCTGGCCCCGGTAGCAGCCCTTGTTCAGGTGGACGGCCGTCTCGACGTACCCCACCTCGTGCGGGATCGTCCGGTGGTCGGTGTCGAGGCCGAACCGGGGGCGCCGCTCGGCGATCCGCAGCGCCTCGTACGCCCAGATCCCGGCGGGGCGCAGGCCGTCCGGGAAGCCTTCCGACCTCGGGACGATCCGGGTGAACGTCCCGGCGACGTCGGGCCAGGCGAGACCGCCGCCCTCCGGCCCGGTGATCACCGCGTACTCGTCCGACACGTCCGCGACCTCGACGCGCAGCATGAACCGCATCCGGTCGAGGAACTCCGCGAGCGCGGGCGCCCGGCCCGGCTCGACGTGCGCCCACACGGCCTCGCCGTCGTCGATCAGGAACATGTGGTGCTCGATGTGGCCCTGCGGGCTGAGCAGCAGCGCCTCGGTCGGCTCGAACGGCTTCAGCGCGTCCAGATGCTGGCTCAGCAGGCTGTGCAGCCAGCTCAGGCGGTCCGGCCCGGAGACCCGCACCACGCCGCGGTTGCCGCGATCGACGAACGCCGTGCCGCCTTCGAGGGCGCGTTGCTCCTGCGACGGCTCCCCGTAGTGCGCGGCGACTTCCTGGTCGGGCTCATCGGCGGCGACGGCTCCGGGCGACTGCAGCAGCGGGCTCTCCATGGAGCCAGACTATGTCGCGCGGCAGTCCTTGCACCGCCCGTAGACCGTGAGGTGGTGCACGTCCGTCTCGAACCCGAAATCGTGCTCCAGCAGGTCCGCGAGACCGGCGGCGGCCTTCGGGTCGACGTCCTGCACGGTGTGGCAGCCGCGGCACACCAGGTGGATGTGCTCGGCCTCGGCGGCGAGGTGGTAGTTCGGCGGTCCGTGGCCCAGGTGGGCGTGCTTGACGAGCCCCAGCTCCTCAAGCAGCTCCAGCGTCCGGTAGACGGTGGAGATGTTCACGCCGCGGGCGGTGCGCTGCACCTCGGTACAGATGTCCTCGGGTGTCCCGTGTTCGAGGTTGGTGACGGCCTCGAGCACCAGCTGGCGCTGGGGGGTGACCCGGTACCCCTTGGCCCGCAGCTCCTCCTGCCACGACTCGACCATGCCCCGAGTGTATGCCGGACGGGGTCGCCGAAAACTCGTTTGCCTCCACGCCGGGGGCTCGCATAGCGTGCGGGGTACGCGCGAAAGGAGGTGGTCCAAGAAATGGTTGATTCTGGGACTCGCGAGGTGGCTGTCCGCTAGTCGCCGTTCCGCCTCGGCGCCGCCGCCCTCGGGCGGTGGCAACCGGTCGCGACGGTGACCGGCGAATACCAGGCAGTTACCCGATCCCCGGACCGATGGACCAGTCCTGTCCATCGCCCCGCACCCGCGGGAAGGTCCGGGGATCGTTCCATGTCCGGGCCGTCAGCCGACGCGCTTCAGCTGCGCCGAGAGGTGCGACTGGAGCGGCTGCCCCATGGCGGCCATGTCGTAGGCCCAGCCGAGGTCCTCGCCGATGAGGCCGTACAGGCGCGAGCCCCCGGTGACCTCCTTGGCCGACTCGGTCCGCGCCACCACGTCGGTCTGGAGCTCGACGCGGTTGAAGGCGACGTTGCCCACGTAGATCTCGACGATGCCGGTGGGGTGGGCGAGCGTGACCTCGACCTCGTGGTTCGGCCGCGGACGCCAGTAGCCGGTCTCCACGGCCAGCGGACGGCCCAGCGTGCCGTCCGGCTCGATCAGCCAGCTGCGGCTGGCGTAGACGAGGAACGGCTTGCCGATGTGGGTGAAGGAGATCTCCTGCCCGAAGTTGAAGCCCTCGATGGTGGGATAGCCGCCGACGCCGGCGCCCTCCCACGTGCCCAGGAGGAACTTCAGCGGCTCAAGGTCGGGGTGCAGCTCAAACTCCATGGGCACCGAGCGTAGCGGTCACTTCAGCCGTCCGAGCCGCACCACCAGCAGGACGGCCGCCACCGCCACCAGCGCGAGAGCGAGGACCAGGACACCCGCGTTCACCATGCCGCTCACGCCGCACGATGCTACGCGGGCTCGCGGGACTAGAGTGCGGCTATGGCGAGACCTCTGGTTATCAAGGTGACGGCGGGGGCCGACGCGCCGGAGCGGTGCAACCAGGCGTTCACGGTAGCGGCGGCCGCCGCGGCCAGCGGCGTGGCGATCTCGCTGTGGCTGACGGGCGAGTCCGCGTGGTTCGCCCTGCCCGGCCGCGCCGCGGGCTTCGAGCTGGAGCACGCGACGCCGCTGGACGACCTGCTCGCCGTGATCCTCGCCGCCGGACGCGTCACGCTGTGCACGCAGTGCGCGGCACGCCGGGGCATCGGCCCGGACGACGTGCTACCGGGCGTCCGGATCGCCGGCGCACCGACGTTCGTCGAGGAGATCACCGCACCGGACGTGCAGGCGCTCGTCTACTGAGCACGGCCCGTCCGGCCCGTCGGCGGAAGCCGATCAGGCGTTCACGCCTGCCCTGAAACGGCCTGCCCCGAGCGGCGCGCACGCCCGGCCTGCCCCCGAGCGGCGCGCGCCGGAACACCACGCGATTCAGCCAGCCCGGCCTGCTCAGCTCCATTTGTTCAGTTTTAACTGGACAGCTCAGCCTGATGAAACTACTGTGGAGGGCATGGACGAAACGGGCGGAACGGAACGAGGACGGGAAGGGACCGCGCCGCGGGGACGGCGAGGCCGATGACCTCGGTGCTCACCCGGGTCACGGGCTCGCTGCGCCGGCGCCGCACCGGGCGGGAAGGCCCGCCGGACGGGTTCGACCGGCGGCTCCTGGCGCCGATGATGCTCGGCAGCGTCCTGAACCCGGTGAACTCGTCGATCATCTCCGTCGCGCTGGTGCCGATCGGCGCCGCGTTCGGGGCGCCGCCGTCCCGCACCGCCTGGCTGATCTCCGCGCTGTACCTGGCGACGGCGATCGGGCAGCCGGTGGTCGGGCGGCTGATCGACCTGTTCGGGCCGCGCCGGCTGTTCCTCGCCGGGACGGCGCTGACCGGCCTCGCGGGCGTGGTCGGCGTGCTCGCGCCGAACCTGTGGGTGCTCATCGGGGCGCGGGTGCTGCTCGGGTTCGGGACGTGCGCCGGCTATCCGGCGGCGATGTCGCTGATCCGGAGCGAGGCGCGGCGGACCGGGCACGACAGCCCCGCCGGCGTCCTCACGGCGCTCGCGGTGACCACGCAGACGATCGCGGTCATCGGGCCGTCCCTCGGCGGGCTGCTGATCGGCCTCGGCGGATGGCGCACCACGCTCGCGCTCAACATCCCGCTGGCGCTGGCCGGGATCGCGCTGGGCCTCCTGCGCCTGCCCAGGACGCCGCTCCCCGAACGCGCCGCCGGTGAGCGCCGCCTGGCGGGCCTGGACATGGCGGGCATGGGCCTCTTCGCCGTCATGCTCATCGCGCTGCTGGTGTTCCTGATGGAGCCCGCCATAGCGCACCTGTACCTGCTGGGCGTGGTGGCCGTGGCGGCGGCGGCCTTCACCGTCCGCGAGCTGCGGGTGGAGGCGCCGTTCATCGACCTGCGCGTCCTCGGCGGCAACAAGCCGCTGCTCATCACCTATGTGCGCGCGCTCCTCGCCTACATCGTCATGTACGCGTTCCTCTACGGCTACACGCAATGGCTGGAGGAGGGGCGCGGCCTGTCGGCGTCCCAGACGGGCCTCGTGCAGCTCCCGCTCTTCGGCACCGCGATCATCGTCTCGACCCTCACGGGACGGCGCGCGGAGATCCGCGGGAAGCTCCTCGCGGGCGCGGTCGGGCAGGTCGCCGCGTGCGCGCTGCTGCTGGTGCTGCACTCCGCCAGCCCGATCTGGGTGATCGTGGCCGTCGCGGTCGTCGTCGGCGTCCCGCAGGGGCTGAACAGCCTCGCCCTCCAGAACGCCGTCTACCACCAGGCCGACCCGGAGCGGCTCGCGTCGTCCGCCGGGCTGCTGCGCACCTTCGGCTACCTCGGCGCGATCGTCGCGTCCGCGGCCGACGGCGCGTTCTTCGGGCAGCGCGCCGGCACCCCCGGGATGCACCACCTGGCCTGGTTCATGCTCGCCATCTCCGTCGCGTTCCTGCTGGTGACGGTGGTGGACCGCTCGCTGGGCCGCATCGGCCCCGCCTCCCGAGAGATTGGACAGTCATGACGAACACCGCCCTGCTCGCGATGGACCTGCAGAACGGGATGGTCGGGCGCGTCGAGGACGACGCCTACCTGCCGCGCGTGGTCGGCGCCGTGAACGCCGCGCGCAAGGCCGGCGTGCCCGTACTGCACGTCGTCGTCGGCTTCCGCGAGGGCCACCCCGACAAGAACCCCCGCAACAAGGCGTTCGGGGCGCTGCCGGACGGCGCCTTCACCCCGTCCGACCCGAACGCCGCGATCCACCCCGACCTCGGCGTGCGGCCCGACGAGCCGGTGATCACCAAGAAGCGGGTGAGCGCGTTCGCGGGCAGCGACCTGGACCTCGTCCTGCGCTCGCGCGGGATCGACCACCTGGTGCTGGCGGGGATCGCGACGAGCGGGGTCGTCCTGTCGACGCTGCGGCAGGCCGCCGACCTCGACTTCCAGATCACCGTCCTCGCCGACGGCTGCGCCGACCCCGACCCCGAGGTCCACCGCGTCCTCACCGAGAAGGTCTTCCCCCGCCAGGCCGACGTCGTCTCCGTGGACGCCTGGACGAGGATCCTGACCGAAGCCTGAAAGAAGGCTGGGTGAACGGGGAAGAGCGCGTTAACCCTGCGCTAACCTTCGCCCGCCCGCCTTCTGCCCCCGCCCCGAACCCGCCTATGGTGCGATGACCAGGGAAAACGCCGGGTTCTCAGCACTCTCGGGTTCGGGGAAGGGGCGGGTCCATGGCAGCGAAGGTCATCCTGCATATCGGGCAGCAGAAGTCGGGCACCACCTACCTGCAGGACGTGCTCGGCCACATCGCGGAACCGCTCGCGCGGGAGGCGGGCATCCTCTACCCGGACTCGATCAGAGAGGTCCTCCCGGACGCGATCGAGAACCACGAACGCGCGACGCGCGGGCTTCTCGGCGACGAGTACCCATGGGTCTCGGCCGACGACGCCGCCGGGGAGCGCGACAAGTGGCTGCGGCTGATGGAGAAGGTCCGCGCCTGGCCGGACACCGTGCTGATCTCCGCCGAGGCGCTGTCGGTGATCCGGTCGGCGGCGGTGGCCCGGCTGCTCGCGGAGTTCGACGGCGCGGACGTCGAGATCGTGATCACCACCCGGCGGCTGGACCGGTCGCTGCCGTCGCTGTGGCAGCAGCACGTCCGCAACGGCCGGCACTCCACGATCGAGGAGTACTTCGCGGCGCTGGTCGAGCAGCGCGAGCGCGGCCCGGAGGCGATCGAGGAGGAGCTCGACCTGCACCTGTGGCGGGCCTTCTGGCTCGGCGGCCTGGTCCGGCGGTGGGCCGCCGCGGTCGGCCCGGACCGGGTCCGCGTCGTGATCAACCCCGGTTCCCCGGCGGACCTGCTGTGGCGCCGCTTCGCCGCCGCCGTCGGCGCGCCCGGCTGCTCCGGCCGGCCGTCCGCCGACGTGCGGGCGCGCCGCACCCACGGCGGGCTGACCAGCGAGGAGACCGAGCTGATGGTCGCGCTGAACCGGCGGCTGGAGGACTCGGGCTGGAGCACCTTCGAGTGCCGGGCGCTGCGCGAGGAGATCCTGCTGAACGGCCTGCTCGTGCGCGGCGAGCGCGGCGGCCCGGTCGCCGTCCCCGACTCGGCGCGGGACCTCGTGGCGGCGTGGGCGGAGGAGGACGTGGCCGCGCTGCGGCGGAGCGGGGTGGAGATCGTGGGACGGCCCCGCGAGCTGCGGCCCGCGCCGGAACCGCCGGACGGCCCCGGCCTGGCGTCGTCGGAGCGGGTCGCGGACGCCGCCGCGGCGGCGATCATGGCGGTGGCGCCGCGCGGCCGGTACCGGCCGGAGCCCCGGCGCAAGTCGCTCCCGGCCTGGATCCGGACCCGCGTGCGGCCCGAGCAGGAGATCCCCGGGCCGCCGAGTCCGGACGCACCCGCCACGCCCACCGCAGGTGCCGTGATTCGCGGAGCAGCCATGCCCGACGCAGCCGAGGCGCCCGACGCAGCCGAGGCGCCCGACGCAGCGGAGGTGCCCGGCGCACCGGACTCGACGGACGCCTTCGGCGCACGGGACCCTCGGGAGGGCCGGGACGCGGGATCGCCGCAGTAGGGCCCCGCCCGTCAGGCGGGTCCGGAATCCGCTGCCGGGGGCTCCGCCGCTGAGGGGTCCGCCGCTGAGGGGTCCGCCGCTGAGGGGGCCGCCGCTGAGGGGGCCGCTGCCGGGGGTTCCGCTGGTGCGGGTTCCGTTGGTGCGGGTTCGATCGGGAAGAGGATCGGGCTCAGCAGGTACTGGGCGCGGCCGGGCGCCGGGCCGTTCGCGAGCCGCGGGGCGATCGCGGCGCGCATCCCGGCGATCAGTTCGAGCAGCTCCTCCTCGCTGAGCCAGACGGCGTGCTGCCGGTATCCGACCAGGTCGGCGGCCGGGTCGCTGCCGTCGCGGTCGAGGTAGGCGCCGAACGCGGCGATGAGGGCGGCGGTCGCCGCCGCGAACCCTCGCCGGTGGTCGTCCCGGGACAGCGGCGCGGCCGGGTCGATCACCGCGCGCTCCTGGCGGAGCCGGTAGCGGCGCTCGACCGCACCGCGCACCCGGCGCTCCTCGGCGACCTCCAGGACGCCGCCGTCGACCAGCAGCTCGATGTGCCGGTAGACGGTCGCCTTCGAGACGTCCGGGATCCGCTCGCGGAGCTCGGACGTGCTGAGCGGCCGGCCGCCGCGCAGCGCGTGGACGACGCGCAGCCGGACGGGGTGGGCGAGCAGCTCCAGGGTGTCCATCCCCCTACGATCTCATCCGTGTTACCTTTCTCAAACTTGAGAGGGGTTGGCATGGGAGACGCGGGAGCCATCGCCGCCGGGGTCGCCCGGTCGCTGCGGGACGGGCGGTTCGCCGAGGTCGAGGCGCTGTTCGCGGCCCCGCTGCGGGCCGTCGTGCCCGCCGGTGCGGTGGGCGCCGCGTGGGCGGCGGAGATCGCGCGGCACGGCCCGGTGACCTCCGTCGGCGACCCGGCGGCCGAGCCGCTCGGCACGGACCTGACCCGGGTGAGCGTCCCGGTCGCCTGCGAGCGCGGGGCGCTGACCGTCGTCATGTCCGTGGACGGCGCGGGCCTGCTGAACGGCCTCCGGCTCGCGCCCGGCGGCGGCGAGGCGTGGAACCCGCCGCCCTACGCCGACCCGTCCGCCTTCGAGGAACGCGAGGTCACCGTCGGCACCGGCCCGCTGGCCGTCCCGGGGACGCTCACCCTGCCCCGGGGCGCCGGACCGCATCCGGGCGCCGTCCTGCTCGCCGGCGGCGGGCCGTTCGACCGCGACGCGACCAGCGGCCCCAACAAGCCGCTCAAGGACCTCGCCTGGGGCCTCGCCACCAGCGGCGTCGCAGTCCTGCGCTTCGACAAGGCGACCTGCGCCCATCCCGCCGAGGTGGCCGCCGACCCCGCCTTCACGATGGCGGACGAGTACGTCCCGCACGCCGTCGCGGCCGTCCGCCTGCTCCGCGACGATCCGGCCGTGGACGCCGGGCGCGTCTTCGTGCTCGGCCACAGCATGGGCGGCAAGGCGGCCCCGCGCGTCGCCGCCGCCGAGCCGTCCGTCGCCGGCCTGGTGATCATGGCGGGGGACGCGCAGCCGATGCACGAGGCCGCCGTCCGCGTGACGCGGTACCTCGCGTCCCTGAACCCGGGTCCGGACGCGGACGCCGCCGTCGCGGCGATCACCCGGCAGGCCGCCAGGGTCGCGGACCCGGCGCTGTCCCCGGCGGATCCCGCGGCGGACCTGCCGTTCGGCCTCTCCGCGCCGTACTGGCTGGACATGCGCTCCTACGACCCCGTCGCGACCGCCCTCGCGGTCGGCAAGCCCATGCTGATCCTGCAAGGCGGGCGCGACTACCAGGTCACCGTCGAGGACGACCTGTCCCGCTGGCGGGCGGCCCTGGAGGGGCGTCCCGGCGTGACCGTCCGCGTGCACGCCGCCGACGACCACCTGTTCTTCCCGGGCACCGGACCGTCGACGCCCGCCGGCTACGACCGCCCCCAGCACGTCGACCCGGCCGTGCTGGACGACATCGCCGCCTGGCTGAACGCCTAGCCCCGGCCCGCGGCACGCGCCTCGTCGCGGGCCTCGGCGCCGGGTTCGGCGGGGGCTGCGGCACCCCGTGCCTCGCCGCCCGCAGCGTCCGGCTCGCCACCGGCTTCGTCGCCAGCTTCGTCGCCGAGGCTGAGCAGCAGCGTGCGCAGGGTCGCGGCGAGACCGTCCCGCTGGTCCCGGTCGAGCGCGGCGAGGATGCGCCGCTCGTTCTCGAGGTGCGCGACCACGGCGCGGTCGATGAGGTCGCGGCCGGCGGGCGTGAGGGCGACGATGACGCTGCGCCTGTTGGTGGGGTCGACGTCGCGGGTGACGTGGCCCTTGGCGACGAGCCGGTCGAGCCGGTTGGTCACGGCCCCCGACGTCACCATCGACGAGCGGGCCAGGTCGCCCGCCGTCATGCCGCCGTCCGCGCCCGCCCGCCGGAGGGTGGCGAGGACGTCGAACTCGCCGCGCTCCAGCCCGAACTCGCTGAACAGCGCCTTGAGCTCGCGTTCGGCGATGCGCGCCACCCGGGACAGGCGGCCGAGCACGCCCATCGGGGACGCGTCGAGGTCAGGGCGCGCGCGGGCCCACTGCTCCAGGACGAGGTCGACGGCGTCACGCCCCACGGCAACTCCTCAACGTTGAACTGTTTGACACAAAGGTATCACCGGGTTACCTTCCTCAACGTTCAACATTTCAACGTTGAAAGGTCACTGCGATGGTCGCACGCACCGCGCGCCCGCACTCGCTCCTGCGGGCCTGGCTGGGCGTGGCCGTGATCACGGCCAGCCTCTTCACCTTCCTCACCACCGAGCTGATGCCCGTCGGCCTGCTCACCCCGCTCAGCTCCAGCCTGGACGTCCCCGTCGGCGTCGCCGCGCTGATGGTCACCCTCTACGGCGTCTCCGCCGGCCTCGCCGTCACGTTCATCGTCGCCTGGACCCGGCGCGTCGACCGGCGCGTCCTGCTGTCCGCGCTGCTGGCCGTCCTCACCGTCGGGAACCTCGTCACCGGCGTCTCGCCGAACTTCCCGCTCGTCCTCGCGACCCGGCTCGTCATGGGCTTCGCCAGCGGCGTGTTCTGGGCCATCGGCGTCAGCATGGCGATGCGCCTCGTCCCGGAACGGCACGCCAGCCGCGCGTCCGCGATCGTCATGTCCGGCATCTCGATCGCCACGGTCGTCGGCATCCCCCTCGGCACCCTCCTGGAGGACCTCACCGACTGGCGGACCACCTTCCTCATCTGGTCCGGCCTCAGCCTGCTGGTGTTCCTCCTGGTCGCCGCGATCGTGCCTGCGCTGCCGTCCGACAACGCCGTCTCGGTCCGCGAGGTGTTCGGGCTGCCGCTCCGGAACGTCCCCCTGCGATCCGTGCTGATCACCGTCGTGCTGTTCGTGCTCGGCCACTTCGGGGCGTACACGTTCGTCCGCCCCTTCCTGGAGGACCACACCTCCGCGACGCCCCTGTTCATCACCGTCGTGCTGATCATCTTCGGGATCGGCGGCGCCGCCGGGAACTTCATCGCCGGCTACACCGTGAACAAGAGCCTGCGCGGCAGCTTCGTCATCGGCTGCACGGGCCTCGTCGCGTCCCTGCTGCTCCTGCTCGCCCTCGGCGACGCGAAGGCCGGCGCGATCGCCGCGCTGGTGCTGTGGGGGCTGTCGTTCGGCGTCGTCCAGCTCTCCCAGGTCAACATGACCCTCGCCGCCGCCCCCGAGACGTTCGAGGCGGCGATGTCGCTCAACACCATGGCCTACAACACCTCCATCGCGCTCGGCGCGCTCTTCGGCGGCCAGCTCGCCGACAACCTCGGCGTCACCAGCGTCGTCTGGTTCGGCGTCGCGCTGACCGCCGGCTCCCTGCTCCTCGCGCTCGGCACCGGCCGGCGGGCCTCACGCGCCGTCGCCCATGACGCGCCCGCCGCGCCGTCGCCGCTGCTGAAGGACTGAACGCCGGGCCCCTTCGCTCGCCGCCGCCGTCACCGCGACGGCGGCGGCGAGCAGCGCCGCCCACCCCGAGAACAGCAGCAGCTGGACGACCGCCACGCACGCGACCGCCGCCGCGACGCGCACCGGACCGCTCAGGATCCGCACCGCCGCCGCCATGCACCCGAGGTAGACGACGAGGAACAGCGCCGTCGGGACGGCGACGAACTGCGCGGTGCCGACCAGCCCGCTTCCCGCCAGGCCCAGCAGCAGCCCGCCGGTCGCGGCGATCGCCGCGACGAGCCCCGCCGTCCGCCCCCGCCCCGTCCCGTCAGCCGCCCCGCCGGTCGTCTGGCCGGACCGGCCTCGCCTCGTCCCGGCCAGGGCGGACGCCATCGCCGTCGCACCCGTCAGGTAGGCGTTGGTCGCCGCCAGCGTCAGGACGACCGCGCCGGCCGCCGCGATCGCCCGCCCGCTCCCGCCGACGGCGACCTCCAGCAGGCCCGCCAGCGGCACCGAACTCCCCGCCCGCGGACCGAGCACCCCGACCGTGGCGGCCGCCAGCGCCAGGTACAGGACGGCGGTCACGGCGAACGCGGCGCCCACGACCCGCGGAAGCTGCCGCCGCGGATCCCGCAGCCGCGCCGTCAGCGGAGCCGCCGCCTCCCACCCGACGAACGCCAGCATCAACGGCGACGCCGCCCGCGCGATCGACCCCCACCCGTGCGGGGCGAACGGATGCCAGTACGCGGCGCGCGCCGACGGCGCGGCCCCGCCCACGGCGAGCACCACCAGCGCCACCAGCAGCCCGACCAGCGCCAGTTGCACCCGCACACCCGTCCTCGCACCGGCGAGACGCATCGCCAGCACCAGCGCCAGCAGGGCCCCGGCCGCCAGGAACGCCGTCCGGTCCCCCGCCCGCAGCAGCTCCGCCACGTACGCGCCGCCGATGAGGCACACCACGGGCGCCCCCGTGACGACCCCGCCGAGGAAGCACCAGGCCGCCGCGCGCCCGGCGCGCGACCCGAGCCCGGCGGCCGCGTATCCCGCGACACCGCTCGTCGACCCCACCGTGGTCCCGAGGCGGCTGAACACCACCGCGATGAGGCCGGACAGCACCAGCAGGCCCGCCCACGCCAGCAGGGAGGCGGGCCCGGCGGCACGCGCGGCGAGCCCCGGCAGGAGCAGCAGGCTGGGGCCGAGCAGGGCCCCCACGTACAGGGCCGTGGCGCCCATCGTGGACAGATCGTTCCGGTTCGAAGTCATGCCAGGAGCATCGTCCGAAACGCGCGGCACGCGATGGCATGTTGTGGCTCATATGACGTCTCAGACGCAATGCCGTGCCGCTGCGAGGTCAATATGCTGCACGGCATGCCGCAACAGGGTTACGACCGCATCGATCGCGCCATCCTCGACCGACTCCAGCAGCACGGCCGCACCGCCAACGTCGATCTCGCCGAGGCCGTCCGCCTCTCCCCCTCCTCCTGCCTGCGCCGCACCAAGGCACTGGAGGACGACGGCGTCATCGCCGGATACCGCGCGGAACTCGACCGGGACCGCCTCGGCCTCGGCCTCACCGTCTTCATCGCGCTGAAGGTCGACCAGCACTCGCGCGAGACGTCCCGGACGATCGAGGCGGCCCTCACCGCCATCCCGGCCGTCGTCGCCTGCTACGTCGTCTCCGGAGAGGCCGACTTCCTCGTGGAGGTCGCCGTCTCCGACCTCGCCGCCTACGAGCGGGTGCTCCTCGACGAGATCCTCGCGATCGGCCCCGTCCGCGACGCGCGGAGCACCTTCGCCATCCGCAGCGTCCTCAGCCGCGGCCCGCTCCCGCTGTCCGGCTGGCCGCCCAAGCGGTGACCCGCCCCGGTCACTCCGTCAGCGACTCCGCCAGCCCGTCCGCGAGGGCGGTGATCTGCTCCAGCGCCAGGCCGCCGCGAGCCACCCGGAATCCCTGGCGGCGCGCCCAGAACGCGCCCTGGACGGCGTGCAGCTGCGCCCACCGCTGCACGCGCCCCCGGTCGAGCTCCGCGGCCTCCGCGAACACGTCCATCGCGCGGTGCAGGGCCTTGCCGAGGTCATCGGCCTCGATGAGCCGCAGCAAGAGCGCCTTCAGCAGCGCACCGGCGTCGTAGGCGCGGTCCCCCGCGTACCCCTTCGGGTCGACCGCCAGCCACGGCTCGCGGTCGGCCCGCAGGATGTTCCTCGCATGCAGGTCGCCATGGACGAGCGTGTCCGGCTGGACGCGCCCCAGCTCCTGCACCGTCGCCAACGCCGCGTCCAGCACACGCGGGGGAAGGCCGTGCACCAGCTCCCGCGCGTCCTTGCGCAGTTGCTCCTCCCACCCGTCGGCCCGGTCCCGCAGCCGGGGCAGGCCAGGCGGTGCCGGGACGCCCAGCCGCCGGCTCAGGCGGCCCGCGACCCGCACCATCTCGTCGACGTCCTCGATCTGCGCCAGGGAATCCGTCCGGGCCCGCTCCAGCAGCATCGCGAACCGCTCGTCGTCGCGCTCATGCAGCAGGACCGCGCCCTGCCCGCCCCACACCGCGAACGCGTCCGGCTCATGGACGTTGCCAGGATGCGGAAAGGACACCTTCACGACGGCCGGCTCCCCGCCCCGCCGCACCGGGACGATGATCCCCACGCCCCCGTGCATGACGCCACCGTCCGGCACGCAGTCCCAGCGGTCCAGGAGCTCCTTCACGATCCCCGGCAACCCAGCGAGCCACTCCGTGCCCGCCTCCCCTTCACGCTCGACGGTGCTCCGCGCGAACACCTCCGGTATCACCACCACGCGGGCACGCTACGCGAACCGGCCCCTTCCCGCCCCGTCCTCCTAGGCTTCGTCGCCATGGGGACCTTCCTCACCACCGACCGGCTCCTGCTGCGCCACTTCACCACCGAAGACGCCGACCACCTCGTCGAACTCGACGGCGACCCCCGCGTCATGCGCTTCCTCACCAACGGGAAACCGACCCCGCGGACCCTGATCGAGAACGACGTCCTGCCCCGGATCCTCCGCCAGTACGGCGAGGGCCCGCTCGGCCAATGGGCCGCCCACGAACGCGCCACCGGCGACTTCACCGGCTGGTTCGCCCTCACCCCCGTCGACGGCCGCAGACCCAACGGCAGCGGACCCAACGAAGCCGAACTCGGTTACCGCCTCCGCGCCGCCCACTGGGGACGCGGCTACGCCACCGAGGCGTCCCGCGCACTGATCCGCAAAGCCTTCACCGAGCTCGGCGTGCAACGGATTATCGCCCAGACGATGGCCGTCAACACCGCCTCCCGCCGCGTCATGGAAAAGGCGGGCCTGACACATGTACGCACCTTCCACCTAGATTGGGACGATCCCATCCCCGGCACCGAACACGGCGAAGTCGAATACGAAATCGTCCGATCGGATTGGCTCCGCAACGCGCGGCGGTAGCTGCTCTGAGGGTGGTATCGAGCCTTCTCCGCAGGCTGGTGGCGGCCGCATCGAAGACGGTTTGCGTGGGCAGCTTATCTGAGGGGCGAGACGATTACCCGCTCTCGCTATGCCTCTTTGACTTGGCGCAAGATGCTCGCTGCCGATGCGTTTTCAGAGTGCATCAGGTGTGTTTGGGGTGACATGAAATGGTGTTCGGGTGGTGGAGTGAGAGGGGCGTTCGGGAGGTGGCGCAAGACGGGTTCTCGAATGGGGAGATGGGGTGTTCGGGTGGTGGGGTGGCGCTTGCGTACGGGGCCGCCCCTCCAAAGTCAAGGGCGCCTTCGGCGTCGCTTCGCGATGGACTTCGTCCACCCTTGACTTTGGAGCCTCTGC